>CAYMBK010000213.1:0-3877 GCA_964388645.1 uncultured Planctomycetia bacterium
CAGAACCTGTCTTTAAGATATCCGCTGAAGGACGTGTAATATTTCATGAGTATAAACCTTCCGGCAGGAACAACCCGGCTTACGAATACCTCTCCGGACGCTATCACCCGGAAAATCTCTTGCGCGCGGGTTTCTGCCGCGCGCCATACATAGCCTTTTACCCCGAACTCTTTGCCGACGAAAGCTTCACCATCAAAAGAGATACCGCCGCAGGCGTGACGCCTGATACGCGAGACGCCTGCGCCAGCGATACCGGTTTTATCTTTCCGAGTTTTTCTTTTATCTCCGAAGAAAGCCCCTGTATACCCGAATAATCAAGATCGGCGGGAATGCGTATCTTTTCCAGAGCTGACATCTTCTTCACCCGGGCCGTCTCCCGTTCAATATATCCGGCATATTTGACAAGAACTTCCAGAGCGGCCTTCTCATAATATGAAAGTTTTTCCGCCTTTGCGCATATTCCGGAAATATCATCGTAAGAGATATGCGGCCTTTTAAGAAGATCGACAAGGCGGCCGGAACCTCCCGTGAAATGAGCCTCTCCTTCCTTGAAAAGACCTTCAATGCCTTCCACGTCCCTCGCCCTGATATCACAGAGAACGGCATGGACGCGCTTCACCTTTTCCTGTTTAACTCTTACTTTATCCAGAGCTTCCTCTCCCAAAAGCCCAAGGCCGAAACCCAATTTTGCCAGACGGTCCAAAGCGTTATCTTCCCTTATAAGTATCCTGTACTCCACCCGGGAAGTGAACATGCGGTAAGGTTCCGTAGTGCCTTTTGTGACAAGATCGTCGATCAAAACCCCTATATAGGACAGAGCTCTGCCGAGAATAAAAGCGGGAAGTTTTTTCACCTTACAAGCGGCGTTTATGCCCGCTATAAGCCCCAGGGACGCGGCCTCCTCATACCCCGTGGTGCCGTTTATCTGCCCGGCAAGAAAAAGCCCCTCTACATGTTTGGCCTCAAGCGTATGTGAAAGCTGTGTGGGATCAGCATAATCATACTCGATGCCGTAAGCGTGCTGGACTATGCGTACATCCTCAAGCCCCCTTATGCTGCGGTACATCTTCTCCTGCACATCCTTAGGGAGGCTTGTGGAAACACCGTTAGGATATATGACAGGCGTGTCCAACCCCTCAGGCTCTAAGAACACAGCGTGTGAAGTCCGCAGTGGAAACCTTACTATCTTATCTTCTATGGAAGGGCAATACCTGACGCCGGTAGAACTTATCTTTCCGGAATACAAAGGAGAACGATCCAGCGAAGAACGTATTATCTCATGGGTCTTTTCTGATGTCCTCGTCATAAGGCACTCTACCTGCGGAAGAAGTATCTTTTTAGTGAAAAACGAAAAAGGTACAATATCCTCGTCACCTTTTTGTTTTTCCAGAATACCCCCGTTCACCGTAGTACCGTCAAGCCTCGCGGGAGTACCCGTTTTCAGCTTTCCCATCTTGAACCCCAGGGAAGCAAGCGCCCGCGAAAGCCCGATCGACGCCTTTTCACCGAGCCTCCCCCCGGGAAAATGATCGAGTCCTACGTGTATGATCCCGTTCATGAACGTCCCCGAGGTTATTACAACACAGTTCGCGCCGTATTCTTTCCCCGATGCGGTGCGCACCCCCCGGCACACCCCGCCGGAAGATATCAGATCCGTAACTTCGTCCTCAACTATATCAAGGCCCTGCTGGCCCGACACCCGCAATAGCATATACTGGTTGTATAATTTTCTGTCTATCTGCATCCTGGAAGACCGGGCGGCGTACCCTTTGGAACTATTGAGCATGCGGTATTGTATACAGCTTGAATCCGCGGCTTTGGCCATTTCACCTCCGAGCGCGTCGATCTCCTTGACTATCTGGCCTTTACCGATCCCTCCTATGGCCGGATTGCACGAGGTGTACCCGATGGCTTCTTTTTTCATGGTGATCAAGAGAGTAGGTACTCCCATCCTGGCGGAAACAAGCGCGGCCTCACATCCCGCATGTCCGCCCCCCACAACTATCACCTGATGTCCCGTTTTCATTCTCCGCCTTTTTTAAAAAAGGTCAAATATGCTTTTTTTCAAGCCAGATTTTCACAAAATTAGCCACACTACGGTCATAAAGCTTTTCTATATCATCCGGAAAAAAACAAGCCGGCACCTGCCCCGACCCGAGATGATACTGAAGGCATTCACAGCAAACCCCTTTACGGGAACACGGGTCATACGAACAATTGCAAAATTCCATATTCGCTTTCTTTCTGCAATCCATTTACGCCTCCTGTCTGACTGCCTGGAAATGAGCTGTGTATTAGGAAAAATACAAAAAACGCCTAAAAAGGACCGCCGGATAAGTCCTGGACGGGACTTTATGCCGTACGCCGGCCGTGCGGCACCCTCTCTAGTATAGCGCTTTATCGTTATGGACTATCAGGGCCGTGGTGCTCTGTTCGGGGACCATCTGATGATCCTTTGTAAGCGAGACCCCTATGCGCTTCGTTATATCAAGAAGCTCGAAGATCTTTTCCTGGTCTTTAAGGTCTTTCCAAAGTGGATATCCCGGACTATACCTCTTTCCCCGGCCCGGCTCCAACTTAAGTTCTTTTCTTATCCTCTCATGAACATACGCGGCAAGCGCTTCGGCAAGATTAACTGAAAGGCCGTGAAGATAAAACGCGCGGGCGTCATCTCCGTTGTCGATGAGTTCGCCCACGGCTTTAGTCATCTCGCCCCCTATCGTGACGGCCTGAAAAGCCACAATATCCTCCGCGTTGAAATAGTCCGCTATAGAGGTCTTTCTTCCTTCGGATGCCAGGTCAAAAATCGCAAGCTTCTTCCCGTCCCCGTCCAGGACACTCAACTTTCCACGGTTCGCCCCGCATCTGAAATATCCGTACACGGCTTTAAGGTCGAGCCATCCGTTCCTTATCGCGTCTTCTTTTAACCTTTCCAGAACGGGCTCGTACTCTTCCTTTATAAGCGCCTTTTTGCCGTCGGGGTCTTTCAGGCCCGCTCCCCAGGAAACCTCAAAGAGAAACCTTTTATCGAGATGCCTCATGACGTCATCAGCCGGTATCCGGATTATCGCCCTCACCCCGTAAAATGGAGGCTCGGGGTAGGAACAGCCCGCTCTTTTTGCCGCCTTGGGAAGTTTCTCCGGAATGATCTTTCTTCCGTTCTTCCCGGAACGTTCAGAGATCTTTTTTCGGTATTCGTCAAGCATTTTAGCCTTTTCATTTTCTTTGCGAAGAGCTTTAACTATCCTTAGACCTGAGAAAGCGTCTTTGGCATAGAACACACCCCCACGATACGGAACGTTCCCCTCTACTTTGGCTATCTCAGCGGCAAAATCCTCGTTGACCGGAGCTCCCCCGACTATCAGAGGACAGTCAAGCCCCGCTTCATGCATGGCCGTTACACATGTTTTCATATGCCGGGAAGTTGAAACAAGAAGAGCGCTCAGCCCGACGGCGTCGGGTTTTTCTTTCTCGGCCGTTTCCAGTATCTTTTGCACCGGCACCTGCTTGCCTAGATCTATAACCAAAAACCCGTTGTTCGCGAAAAGCATTTTTACCAGGTTCTTACCTATATCGTGCACATCTCCCTCTACCGTGGCAAGCACCACTTTTCCTTTATCCGGAGTTGCGCTTCCGGAAAAACTCTTTTCCAGATACTCTATGGCCTTCTTCATGACCTCCGCGGATTGAAGAACATAGGGAAGCACCATCTCGCCGCTATCCAGTTTCTCTCCGGCCTGTTTCATGGCCTCCATAAGGATATCGCTGATTATGAAGTCCGCGGGATATGTCTTGAGTGCTTCGTCGACAAGCGGCAATATGCCGGAAATGTCACGATCCAGCACACAAGCTAAGATACGCTTCTCTATGGTCAAAG
>CAYMBK010000214.1:0-3169 GCA_964388645.1 uncultured Planctomycetia bacterium
CCTGAAAGCCTTTATATGGTCTTCCTCGGCGGCGGCCAAGTTCCGGAAAATATTCTTTATGTTCTCTTTGACATCCAACCCCACAAGACTTTTATAGAAGTCACGCCCGTTCTTCTCGATCTGTATGCCTAATTCCACCACCTCACATGCCGAAAATGTCCTTGCCATTCTTACCTCCATAACTTTCCGGAAGCCGGATCTGACTATTTCTTAGAACCGGCTCTAAACTAACTTGTTCAGAAGCAAAGCGTTTCAATAATTTTCCGCCAGGATCTCGTAATGCGCCTGAGGATGTTTGCATGCCGGACATACTTTGGGTGCTTCTTTCCCTTCGTGTACATATCCGCAGTTACGGCAATGCCATTTAACCGGAACGTCTTTCGTGAAAACTTTGGACATTTTCACATTATCGAGCAATGCCCTGTACCTTTTTTCATGCTGTTCCTCTACTTCGGCTATCTCCTTAAAGGTCTCGGCTATGTTATCAAACCCTTCCTCTTTGGCTGTCGACTCGAAATCTTTGTAAATAGACGTCCATTCCATTTTCTCCCCGTCTGCCGCCGCTAGGAGGTTTTCCGCGGTGTTCCCGATCTTACCCGCGGGATAGCTCGCGGTTATTTCGGCTTCTCCTCCCTCGAGATGCTTGAAAAACATCTTCGCGTGTTCTTTTTCATTATCTGCAGTTTCAAGAAAAACCGCTGCGATCTGCTCGTATCCGGCTTTCTTTGCCACGCCCGCAAAATACGTGTACCTGTTACGAGCCTGTGATTCCCCCGCGAAAGCCGCGAGAAGGTTCTTCTCGGTCTTACTGCCTTTTATCTCCGCCATTTCTTTCTCCTTTCTTTTTGTTTTAGTACGTCTTCTACGGCCGTTCTTCAGCGGCCCTCTCTGTATCCGCCGCAGTGTAACCTGCATCTCCCCGGCATAATATCAAAACTATGCCTTCCATAACATGTGAACTGTGCAGAACTCCCTTACCCCGGTGATCTCATTTTTTTTAAAAGAGAATGCCGCTTCAGGTTTGTCGCCCGGCTTAAGCTCAGCCCTCGCTACCTTTCCCGATGTCATCACTTCAATGAACTTAATGTAATGCTTTTCTTCCATCGGATGTTCCACACTGCCCACTTTCACAAGCACGCCCGAAGACGTCTCTTCCATGACCGGAACGTGTTTTTCCAGGCCCGCATCTTCTGTTTTAGCCTCTAATTCGCCCATAAGTTCACCGCAACAATGCAGATCGGGAGCCCCCTCGTTGAGTACCTCCACCACATTCCCGCAGACATTACACCTGTAAAGCTGTCTTAACTGTGTCATAATCCCCTCCTTTGATCTATACATACCATAACCTTCTTTGTTACATCTTCAAGAACTGCTTTAGACGGCACCCACTTCAACTTGATCTTGTCAAATGTCTCGAATCCGCAGCTTTTAAAAATCTCCTCTATCTGATCAACGCTCTGGCCGCCCCACCCGTACGATCCGAAAGCAAGCGCTTTTCTGCCTTTCGGGGCAAGCCCTTTCATATAAGTCAAAAATGCCGCTGCCTGAGGTAACAACCCGTTATTCATTGTGGGTGAACCCGCGCAGATATACTCCGCCGTCAGCACTTCCGTCATAACGTCCGAAATATGGTTGGTCGCGAGGTTCATAGGAACGGCCTTTATTCCTTTTTTCTCGAACGCCGAAAATATCGCCGCGGCTATCCTTTCGGTGGAATGCCACATGGTGTCGTACACTACAACGGCCTTCTCTTCAGTCTTATTCGCAGACCACTTCCTATATGCCTCTACTATCTTGCCTATATGCTTTTGCCATATGATCCCGTGGCTTGGAGCTATCATATCCACATCAAGCCCTGAAACGGCATCAAGCGCCTTGGCCACCTGCGCGCCATATGGAAAAACTATGTTCGCGTAATATTTCGCCGCCTCTCCCTGCAGAATATCCCACCCTAGCTGTGAATCAAATCTTTCCGTTGAGGCTATGTGCTGGCCGAAAGCATCGTTGGGCAAAAGAAGCTTGTCTGACTCTATGTAGCTCGCCATAGAATCAGGCCAGTGGACCATAGGCATTAGAACGAATTCCAGCGTCCTTTTGCCCAAGCTGATCCGATCCCCCGTATTTACCGTTTTTATTTTCCAATCATGCCCGTAATGTTCCCGCAGGGATATTTCCCCGTTGGGAGAGGTTATGACCGTAGCCTGAGGGCACAGCTTCATTATTTCCGGGAGGCTCCCCGAATGATCCATCTCCGAATGGCTGGACACTATATAGTCTATTTTGGACAGATCAGCTACCTTACCCAAACGCTCAGACAACTCCCCGAAGAACGGTTTTTTAACCGTATCCACAAGCACGGTCTTTTCGTCCAGAATAAGATAAGAATTGTAGGTGGAGCCTCTGCCGGTCGAGTACCCGTGGAAATTCCTTAGATCCCAATCAATAGCTCCCACCCAAAATATATCATCTTTTACTTTTACCGGTTCCATACCACCCACCGCCTGAAAGTCCTGTTAATTCACCGGAGGAGGGGTAAAAACCCTCGAAGAAAGATCCCGGTCCAGCATTAAAAGCGGTTCCCCCTTATCGCCGAAAACCTTGATCTTTTGGAGTATAGCTCCCGCGTTAGATTCTTCCTCCACCTGCTCTGTTACGAACCATTGAAGCATTATCTCCGTAGCCCGGTCTTTCTCTTCGATAGCCAGTGCCACTAGGCCATTTATCATGGCCGTAACCTTTTTTTCATGCTCCAAAGTCTGTTCAAAAAGATCTTTCACCGAGGAAAAATCCTGCGGGGGCTTCTCTATAGCGTCCATCATTACCCTTACGTTCTGTTGCTGCAGATAATCGTATAGCTTCTTGGCATGGCTGAACTCTTCCTGCATCTGTACGTAAAACCAGTTGGCCACACCTCCGAGCCCGGCATCCTGGGCGTAAGAAGCCATCGAAACGTAAAAATAACCGGAAAATATCTCCCTGTTTATCTGCCTTGTTATTCCGCCGGCCATTTTATCACTTATCATTTCCTTCTCTCCTCTTATTGTTTTACTCCCGCGAGGGATATTCAATGCCGCGTCCCCTGAAAACCATATATTCTTGCTTTAGCTCATGCCTTTTCAAACTGGTCTTTACCCACGCCGCACTCCGGGCAAACCCAATCGTCAGGCAG
>CAYMBK010000215.1:0-4398 GCA_964388645.1 uncultured Planctomycetia bacterium
TCCGGCAAAACATTTTGTAACGACCGGGGAGAAAATAGAAAAAGCTACCGCGTCCATCAAGCAGGAACTCGGCGAGCGCCTTGAGGAACTTAAAAAAGAAGGGAAACTTCTTGAGGCTCAGCGGCTTAATTCCAGGACAAGATATGACTTGGAAATGCTCAATGAGCTGGGGTACTGCAACGGTATAGAGAATTATTCCCGCCATCTTTCCGGCCGGGCCAAGGGGGATGAGCCGTGGTGCCTTTTAGATTATTTCGATAAGGATTTTCTTGTCATGATAGATGAATCGCATGTGACATTGCCCCAGATAAGGGCGATGTATAACGGGGACGCGGCAAGGAAGAGGACCTTGGTAGAATACGGGTTTCGCCTGCCGTCGGCGCTGGATAACCGGCCTCTCAGGTTTGACGAGTTCATGGACAAGGTGAACGAAGTGATGTTCGTTTCCGCTACGCCGTCGGAATATGAGATGGCCAATAGCACAGAAGTGGCCGAACAGGTCATAAGGCCTACCGGCCTTATGGATCCGCCTATATCGGTCAGGCCTACCGAAGGGCAGATACAGGATATTATCTCTGAGGTTAGGAAAAGATCGCCCAGGGGAGAAAGGGTTTTGGTAACCACCATAACGAAACGGCTGGCGGAGGAACTTGCCGAATATCTCAAAGAGATGAAACTGAGGGTGAGGTACATGCATTCAGAAATAAACGCTTTGGACAGGATCGAGATAATAAGAGATCTGCGGCTGGGTAAATTTGACTGTCTTGTCGGGATAAATCTGCTCAGAGAGGGGCTGGATCTGCCTGAAGTATCGCTTGTCGCGGTGCTTGACGCCGATAAGGAAGGTTTTCTCAGAAGCGGCACTTCGCTTATGCAGGTGGCCGGCAGGGCCGCACGTAATGTCAACGGAGAGGTTATATTCTACGCCGATACTATGACGCCTTCGATGAAGAGGACCATTGAGACGACTCTTGCCCGCAGGGAAAAGCAGAAGAGATATAACAGAGAGCGGAATATAACCCCTCGAACCGTACGCAAAGCCGTGACCGAGGGGATAGATGCATACAGAAAGGCCAGGGAAATAGTACAGGGAGTTACGGGAAAAAGCGGGAAGGAGTACGACGTTCTTGCCGTTCTTGCGGAGCTGGAAAGAGACATGGAACAGGCGGCCAGAAATCTTCAGTTCGAGAGGGCTATAGAGTACAGAAACCAGATAGACAAACTCAAGAAAACGGCCGGACGGGAGGAGGGAGGAAAATGAAGAAGTATAATGCTTTTGCGATGTGGTGCCATTTAGGGACTTTCGCGGGGGTTTTTATCCCCTTTGGGAATTTTTTGGCGCCCCTTATTATCTGGCTGAGCAAGAAAGACGAGGATCCTTTGGTGGACGATCAGGGAAAAGAATCTCTCAACTTTCAGATAAGTGTTTTACTTTATGCCGTAATAAGCGGTATACTGATATTTCTCATTGTGGGCGTGATCATGCTTGTAGTTCTCGCGCTATTCACGATAATACAGGTGATCAAGGCCTCTTTGTCGGCGAGTGACGGAAAACCGTACAGATACCCGCTATGCATAAGGTTCATAAGGTAGGGTGAACGGCTTTTAATAAAAGCAGGCATTTCACGCGAGATGAAAACGGTAAGCGGACGAGAAAGTAAAGGAGACAGGGTGGAGAGGATATACATCGAAATGATAGGGTTTGCGGCAGGGGCCTGTACGACGTTGGCGTTCATCCCTCAGATACTAAAAATAGTCAGGACGGGAAAGGTGAGGGATATTTCGGTGGCTATGTATGTGGTTTTAAGCTGCGGGATATTCCTGTGGCTGATATACGGGCTGAACATAGGAGAGCTTCCCGTTATAGCGGCAAACGGTGTGTCGCTTATTCTCTGTCTGACCATACTTCTCTTAAAAATTATTTTTTTAGTGATGAAAAAGCCCGGGTCCTCTATACGTGATTAACGGATCATACGTATTCATAGGACATCCGGGATTCCGAAAAACCGCCTATTTGCGCTGATCTTTCATGGGCGCAACGAGCGGGCTTGTATTTCAGGACAGGTGAGGCCTGCCGGGTAATCCGGGCTCAGGGTTCCGGAGTTTCATACAAGCCGGCATGGTATCTGTACTGACGGCAAAGGATCAGAAGAATGAAAATACTGATAACGGGAGCGACGGGATTTTTAGGGAATGATCTTGTCCGGCGTCTTGCCGGGGAAGGACATGAGGTTGTATGTTCTGTCAGAAATTCGAGCGATACGGGAAAACTGAGCGGTATTGATACGTCACTTGTGTATGCCGATATCAGGGACGGCCGGGCTTTTTCAGATGTTCTGGCAGCGTCCTGTCCCGATGTTGTGTATCATTGCGCGGCCAGGGTCTGGGACGCAGATGAGAAAAAGCTTTTTGATGACAATGTCAAAGGTACGGCGGAAGTATGCGCAGCGTGTTACAGGAACAATGTCAAAAAGTTCGTTTATTTGAGTTCGGTAGCGGTGGTCAGCGGTAATGACGCCGCACCTCTCACCGATGAAATGCCTTTCAAGTGTTCGGATGCTTATGGCAGGTCCAAGGCCGAAGCTGAAAAGATAGTTTTGAGTTATAGGGAAAAAGGTTTAAAAACCGCCATTTTCCGGCCCTGTATGGTCTACGGCGAAAACGAGCCTCATGCTCTCGGGCGGATAATGCAGTCAATTATGCGCAGAAAAATGCCCATATTGGATGTCCCTGAGATGGACTCGAAATTGGCTCTGGTTTATGTCGGGAATGTTACAGAGGCGCTGTTGTCGGCTCTTGACAAAAGCGAGGCTTTTTACGGAACTTTTATGATAGCTGATAAGGAGGTTATAACCATACGAAAATTCATCGAGATAATAGCCGACGAGATAGGCGCTAAAAGGCCTTTTGTTATTCCCGGATGGATGGTTAACGCGGCGAGGATCCTTCCTTCTGTCCGCGGGAAAATGGAAAGGATCTTTAAGGACCGGGTGTATGATATATCGCGGATAACAGATATTCTCGGATATGCCCCGAAGGTGTCTACCGAAGACGGTTTACGAAGAACGGCGAGATGCTGGAAAAACTCGAGGCCGCGGTGAGAAGTATTTTTGACATAGGTCTTTGTGGCAGGATCTTTAAAGAACAACTATCAGCACAGGAGGGCGGAACGTTTTGTCCAGAATAAAGGTTACTATACTGGGAACGGCGGCCGGTGTGCCCACGAAAAAAAGGGCACATGCCGCGATATGTTTAACTTATGAAAGCGCGTCGAGATTCACATGCCTTTTTGATTGCGGGGAAGGAACACAGCGCCAGATGCTGATGGCAGGCCTTGGCATAAACAGCGTGGAGCGCATATTTGTTACCCATTGGCATGGTGATCATTGCCTAGGGATACCGGGGATGATAGATACGATGGGGTTCGAAGGGAGGGACCGCGATCTTTATATTTACGGGCCTGAGGCGGGTAAAAGAAGATCCCGCTCGAATCCTTTTTATCCCATGGGAAACTTCAAAGTGATTTATTCCAACGTGCCGTTCAGGGGAAAAAAATTTTTTAAGGTTTTTTCCGAACGGGAATTCAGGATCATGTCCGTTCCCGCTAAACACGGCGTACCCGCGGTATCGTACGCATTTCTGGAGGAAGACAGGACGTCTATAGACCCGTCAAAAGCCGAGAGCGCGGGATTAGGAAAAGAAAACAGCGTGCTCGGGATGATAAAATCCAGAGGAAGCTGTGTTGTCGGGGGAAGGAAAATAACCTTAGATGAGATCTCGACCATCACATCCGGCCGTAAGGTGGTGTATTCGGGGGATACTCAGGTCTGCGACAATCTCAGGGACATGGCAAAGGGAGCGGATCTTCTTATTCAGGATTGTACCTATCTGGATATTCCCGGTGAAGAAAGAGCGCATTGCCACGCTTCTTTTCCCGAGATCGTGAAGATGACGGCGGGGCTCGGGATAAAAAAAGTAGTTCTTACGCATTTCAGCCGTAAGTACGGTGACCTGGGCGAGGTGCGCCGAATCGTTGAAAAATATCCCGGGTTCGAGGTGGCGGAAGATCTTTATTCTGTTGTATTGTGAGCGGCGGCGTACTTGTGCGGGAGGAAAAATGAAAGTATTGTTACATATCTGCTGCGGGGTCTGTGCCGGTCCTGCCATAGAAAAACTCTTATCCAGGGGGTATTCGGTAACCGGGTATTTCTATAACCCGAACATCCATCCAGTAAATGAATATGAAAAACGCCTGGATTCCGCGAGAAAAGCCGCAGGTGAGTGGGATATTGAACTGGTCGAAGATAAATATGACCGTGTGATTTGGTTTGAGAACGTCAAAGGTGTCGAATATGAGCCCGAGGGAGAGAAAAGATGCGAGATATGCTACCGTATGCG
>CAYMBK010000216.1:0-7664 GCA_964388645.1 uncultured Planctomycetia bacterium
GGGGTCTGGCCGCTGACTTGTGACAGGTAGCGGTGTAGTGGCCTGACCACTGACTAGCGACCGCGACGGCGATGGGGTCTGGCTACTGACCGGCGCTAACCTATAACTAGCAACGACTTCAAGCACATGAGGATCATTTGCCGGGGAATAAAGGGTTTGAGCAACATCGGGCTGAGGCCGACCTATTCGTCAGAGTATCCTAGTTCGCGGAGGGAGCTGGGGTTCTTTTTCCATTTATCGGAGACTTTCACCCAGAGGGTTAGCCATATTTTCCGGGAAATAATATGTTCAATTTCTTTTCGGGCCGATTCGCCCACTCTTTTCATCATCTCCCCGTTTTTGCCTATCAGGATGGATTTTTGTGAGGTCCTTTCGACAAATATGACCGCCGAAACGTCAAGCATGCCTCCGGGAGTTCTTTCCTGCATAGATTCCACGGCAACCGCTACAGAATGAGGTATTTCCCGGAAGGTTCTTTCCAGTATTTTTTCCCGGATGATCTCTCTTATCATAAAAATGTCTGATTTGTCGGTAAGTTGGTCTTCAGGATACATGAAGGGCCCTTCTGGTAGATGGGCTTTAATAACTTTAAGAAGTTTGTCAATGTCAGGCGCCTTCAGGGCGCTCATCGGGAAGATCTCGTCGAAGGGATAAAAATCACGGGCTTTCTGGATAAGGGGAAGAAGCGAGCGTTTATCCTTTACCTTGTCGGCTTTATTTATGACGAATATTACTTTTTTACCGCCGGCTGAAAGTATAAGGCGTTCGCGTATGTTCAGGTCATCTTTATTGAACGCGGTATGTTTTTCCGTAACGAAAAGTATGATATCGCTTTCCATAATGGAAGATTCAGCTCTGGCAAGCATCATTTTTCCCAGTAGATCATGCGGTTTGTGTATTCCAGGCGTATCTACGAATACTATTTGAGAAGTCTCGTCGGTAAGGATGCCTTTTATGTTATCCCGTGTAGTTTCAGGTTTCGGACTTGTTATGGCCACCTTCTCTTTTACGAGGCCGTTCAGTATGGTGGATTTTCCTACATTGGGTTGGCCGGAGATGGCCACAAAACCGGATCTTATCATAGTGGGGTAATTATAGCACCACGGCGTGATATACGCAACAAGGGCCGAGGAAAAGTAGTGTCAAGAATTATGGGCACTTTCCGGAGCTGCCGTACCGGCAGTCGGTGTCGCTATTACATTCTCCATGGCCGGTAGTGTATACTTTACCCATGGACATTTCATTGAAATATCGCAAGTGGCCGGCCAAGACTCCGGTAGGCGGGGTAGTCCTTGTGCACGGGATGGGAGCCGGGACCGAAAGATGGACAAGTTTAGCGCGGTTTTTTTCCGAAAGAAATGTTTCTTCGTATGCCCTGTCTCTCCGGGGGTTCGACGGCACAGAGGGGGAAAAAGGGTATGTGAAAAGTTTTGACGTATACCACACCGACATAAAGAACCTCTTGGCGGTGGCGCGGGGTGAGGTTCCGGAAGGTAAAATATTCCTTTTAGGCGAAAGCATGGGCGCTCTTATAGCTTTTGACTTCGCTTCCCGAGAAAAGAGCCTTTTTGACGGATATATCCTTCTTTCCCCTGTTTTCGCAAGTAAACTGAAGTTTTCGGCGGGCGAGTTCCTTCGGATACTGGGAGCGATGATGTTCTTTCCCAGGAAGAGTTTTCGTATGCCGTTCACGGCGCAGATGTGCACAAGTGACGTCGCGGAAACTAAAAAGATAGAGAATGACCCCGCGGAGCATCGGCATGCCTCAGGCAGTCTTTTGCGGGAGATATTCATAAAGCAGGTGCTATGTTCCTTTATCGCCAAAAGGATGACCTCTCCCGTACTTTTTCTTATATCGATGAACGATGAGATAGCTGATCCGCAGAAAAGCATAAAGGTGTTCGACATTACCGCATCGAAGAACAAAACTATAAAAAAATATACCGGGATGAAACATGCTCTTTCCGTTGAGAGCCGGAACGAGGAGGTTTTTGAGGATATTTGTCTCTGGTGCGAGTGGGAAGCCGGGCGGAAAAAAGCGGAGGAGGAACGGTGAAGTATATACTGGCTATCGATCAGGGTACTACCGGAACAAGAGCCGTGGCCTATGATCTGAAGGGGAGAGAGGCGGCCTCGCATTACAGGGAGTTCAATCAGTATTTTCCGAAGACGGGGTGGGTAGAACATGACGCCGAAGAAATATGGGACAGTGTCAATAAAAGCATACAAAAAGTTCTCGAGAAAATACCTGCCGGTAAGATAGGGGCAATAGGCATAACCAATCAGAGGGAGACTGTTGTTCTGTGGAACAGGCATAGCGGAAAGGCCGTAACTAAAGCTGTAGTGTGGCAATGCAGAAGGACTTCCGGTCGATGTGAAAGCATAAAGCGCGATAAAAAGCTCAGTTCTACGATCTTCCGAAAAACTGGGCTGCCTGTAGATGCCTATTTTTCGGCAAGCAAGATAGAATGGCTTTTGAAGGCCGTGCCTTATGTGGCTAAAAAAGCTCAAAGAGGGGATATTGTTTTCGGCACGATGGATTCGTGGCTTCTTTGGAGACTAACGGGCGCAAGGGTACATGCCACAGACTATACCAACGCGTCCAGAACGATGTTGTTCAATATAAACACGATGAAATGGGACGATGAATTGCTAAGTATCTTTAATATCCCGCGTACTATGGTTCCCGAGGTGAAGATGTCGTCGGGATTTTTCGGAAAGACCGCAAGGTCAGGGAAGCTTCCCTCCGGGATCCCCATTTCGGGTATGGTAGGCGACCAGCAAGCGGCCCTTTTCGGCCAGACATGTTTCGCAAAAGGGGAGATAAAAAACACATATGGCACCGGATGTTTTATGCTGCTGAATTCCGGGAGAAAAAAACCCTCCGGAAAAAACGGACTGATCATAACTTTAGGCTGCGGGGTCGGCGGGGAAGCTGTTTATGTGCTTGAAGGATCGGTGTTCATCGCCGGGGCCGCGATACAGTGGCTAAGGGATTATCTGGGGATATTGTCGTCCGCGAAAGAGTCAGGCAAGATGGCTGAGTCGGTCAGGGACAACGGGGGGATATATTTTGTTCCGGCCTTTGTGGGTCTCGGTGCTCCTCATTGGAAAAGTGATATTCGCGGGCTTATCAGCGGAATAACCCGAGGTACTCGAAAAGAGCACATCGTGCGGGCCGCGTTAGAAGCGATGTGTTATCAGACAAAGGATGTTCTGGATATTATGCAAAAAGAAGCGCTCATCCGCGTAAAGTCTTTAAAAATAGACGGAGGGGCGGCAAGGAATGATTTTTTGTGCCAGTTTCAGGCGGATATTCTCGGGATGGATGTCATTCGCCCTAAGGTTACAGAAACTACTTCTCTGGGAGCTGCGTATCTTGCCGGGCTGGGGTCAGGATATTGGAAAAACACGGAAGAAATAAAAAAGTGCTGGCAGGTGGAAAAGGTTTTCAGGCCCCACATGGGCGCTAAGGAAAGAGGAAAACTCATTTCAGCCTGGCAGAGAGCGGTGCAAAAGGCTCTCGCTTAGAGCCGAAGCGGAAGAGGCGCGGCTGTTTTCCGGATCAACGGAGAGGGTATAGGTGAAAAATGGTATATGACGTTGTTATAATCGGAGCCGGAGTCACGGGGTGCGCAATCGCCAGGGAACTTTCCAAAAACGATCTTACTATTGCGATCCTTGAAAAAGAAGAAGAGCCGGCGTTCGGAGTTTCGAAATCCAATAGCGGCATCATTCATCCGGGGACACAGAACTCTTCCGGATCCCTTAAGGGCCGGCTGTGTGTACGTGGTAATGCGATGATGAGAGGACTTTGCGGGGATCTGGGTGTCGACCTTAAGGAAGTAGGAGAGCTTATAGTAGCTTTTAAGAGCGAAGATACAGACGAGCTTAAAAAAATAAAGAACGAGGCTGAAACTTTGGGTGTACCCGGTCTGAGAATGGTGAATAGCGCGTGGCTTAAAAAAAACGAACCGAATTTAAGCGAACAGGCGGTAGCCGCTCTTTACGCGCCGACAGCCTGCATTATCAGCCCTTATCGTCTTGTATACGCTCTCGCGGAGAATGCTGTTCGTAACGGCGCGGAATTGTATTTTTCTTCCGGCGTCTCAAGCGTGCGCAAGAGACGGCGCGATGGAGTTTTTTCTGTCGCTGCCGGATCAAGGGTTTTTGAGGCCAGGTATGTTGTTAACGCTGCGGGCCTTTTTGCCGACGAAATCTCATCTATGGCCGGGGCCGGGAATTTTAAGATAACGCCGAGAAAAGGCGAGGAATTCCTTCTTGATAAAAAAAGAAGGAATATAACGAGGCATCTTATTTTTCCTCTTCCTTCGCGGATGTCTAAGGGGATCCTGGTGATAAAAACTTCAGATGGGAACCCCATGATCGGGCCAACGGCGGAAGATGTGGACGAAAAGGAAGACCTTTCCACAACGGCGGGAGGGGTCGAAAAGGGCGTCATGGAGGCAAGGAAAATGGTCCCTTCAATAGAGCCTTCGGATATAATAGCCTATTTTGCCGGATTACGGCCGGTTTGCGGAAACGACTTTTTGATAAGGCAGGAGAAAGAGCTCCCGGGTTTTGTGAATGTCGCGGGCATACAGTCTCCCGGGCTCACAGCCGCTCCGGCAATATCCGAGATGGTCGCCGCTATCCTGGCGGACAACGGATTATCTCTCAGAAAGAAAAAAAGGTTTCATGGTACAAGGGAAAAAACAAAGCACCTTTTCGATATGTCCCCCGGAGAAATTGAAGAAGCGGTAAAAAATGACCCGGATTACGGCGATATAGTGTGCAGATGCGAAACGGTGTCGAAAAAAGAGATAGTCGAGGCTGTTTCGCGAGGCGCGAGAACACTGGACGGAATCAAGTTCAGGACAAGAGCCCAGGCGGGGAGATGCCATGGGAGTTTTTGTACAGCTCGCATTTTGCGGATACTTGCCGAAGAAAGGTCAGTGCCGTTTAAGGAAATAACCAAAAGGGGAAAGGGGTCGGAAATAGTAAAGGAAGAAAGGTGAGGATGGAGAAACGCGAACTTGTAATAGTGGGCGGCGGGCCTGCCGGGATGGCCGCGGCTGTATCGGCAGAAAGATCCGGCATTAAGGACATACTTCTTGTCGAGAGGGATAGATTTCTCGGGGGGATACTCAATCAATGCGTTCATACGGGATTCGGCGTAGAGTATTTTAAGGAAGTCCTTACGGGGCCGGAATATGCAGGGCGGTTCGAGGCCAAGGTCAAGGCCATGGCTTCTATCGAGGTAGCCTTAAGGACCTTTGCCGTAAAGCTTACACGGAAGAGAAGAATAATGCTGATCTCGCCCTCCGGAACGCGGGATATAATGGCAAAATGCGTGGTAATGGCTACGGGCTGTAGGGAGAGAACAAGGGAAATGATCCATGTTCCGGGAACCAGGCCCGCGGGAATTTTTTCGGCCGGGCTTGCCCAGAAACTGATAAATGTGGAAGGATTGCTGCCCGGCAAAGAAGTCGTCATTATCGGTTCGGGTGACATAGGCCTTATCATGGCCAGGCGTTTTACACTTGAGGGGGCGGAAGTCAAGGCGATAATAGAGGTAAATGCTGAACCCTCCGGGCTTATGCGCAATGTTGTGCAGTGCGCGCAAGATTTTGATATACCTATTTTTCTTGGATACAGGGTCACCGGGATAACCGGTAAAGACAGAGTGGAGTCGGTGAGAGCTCTACGGGTTGATCGGTTCGGAAGTCCTGTTCCCGGAACGGAAATGACCGTGCAATGCGATACGGCGCTTTTTTCAGTGGGGCTTATCCCGGAAAATGAATTGATAGAGATGGCAGGCGTGGAGATAGATGAGACGATGAATACTCCTGTATATGATGAGATCGACGGAACTTCAGTTCCGGGGATATTCGTATGTGGAAATTCCCGCCGGATATACGATATTGTGGATGATGTGACCAAAGATGCCGAACTTGCCGGGCGGCGGGCGGCGGAATACATCCGGAGGGGAAAATGAACAAGGAGATCATATGCATCGAATGTCCTGCCGGGTGCCGGATCGGAGTTGATGTTGAAGACAGCGGGGCGATCTCTGTTACTGGCAACAAATGCGAGAAGGGCTGCGCTTACGCGCGGAAGGAAGTTACTTCTCCTGAGAGGATGCTGACATCCACGGTAAAGGCCGAGGGCCTCGACCTGAAAAGGATACCAGTAAAGACCGATAAGCCGGTACCTAAGGGCAGGATAGAGGACGTAATGAAGATCATAAGGCGGGAGAAAATAAAACGTCCGGTCAAAATAGGCGATGTTGTAGTTAAGAACGTGCTGGGGCTTGAAGTCGATATTGTCGTGACAAAAGCCGCCGAGGCCCCGATGGGTGCTTTCTGAGGCGTTCATGTTCCTAAAGTAAGTTCTGTCTTGAATAGATGCATGTGAAGATAGTATAATGACGTCGTATGATAATGTTTGGTTGACGCACATAAAGACCAAGGAGGAACGATGAGAAAAGTCACAGGGGTAGTGGCCGCTTTGTTGATGGCGAGCGTCTTTGTTGCCGGGTGCGGCAATAAGGCTAGCGAAACCAAACCTATCGCCGAGGTCCAGAGCGAAGCCAAGACGATGAATGCCTCACAGCTCGAGAAAATGGTAAATACTTACAAGGCTGCGGTAGAAGCTAAAGAGGTCCAGATAAAAGCTCTTCAGGAAAAAATAAAGACCATACCGGTAACGCAGCTTTTGGGTGATGAGGCAAAAGCGGTAAAGGATGATATTGTAAAATTGTCCGGATCGGTGAGAGCGCTGACTGAAAGAATGAATATATACAGCAAAGAAATGCAGGCGAAACAATAGAGATCCCGGGAGGGAAGGCCTCAATGAGGCAACAGCGACGAAGTTGCGGAGGTTGTCAAATTTGAGGTCTGACCCCCCGGAGTTGACATGGGGGGGAGTCGATGATCGAGAAATATACGGCTAAAGATGTGATAGATATGGCGGTTCAGGCCAAGGAACGCGGTGCAGAGCTGTACCTTGTTTTGGCTCGTAACAGTGAAAATTTCCACGTAGGACAGTTTTTCACCGAGCTTGCAAAAGATGAGCACCGCCACAAGATGCAGATAGAGAAATGGCTTGGTAGTTTGGATCCCAAGGATCGGGAAGAAGCGTATCCGGGAGAGAGGTCAATGTATCTCAAAGCTCTTGTGGATGAGAATACGTTCCGGTGCGACAGGGTGAAAAAGCAGGCTTTGGAGAAGACCATAAGCCAGGAGGAGGCTCTTGCCGCCGGCATAACTTTTGAGAAGGATTTCATGCTTTTTTTGCACGATCTGAAAAAGCATGTCGCGGGTGACGGGAAGGACGTGGTAGAAGATCTGATAAACGAAGAGATATCTCACCTCAGAGAAATGTTCCGCATGAGCGAAAGTTCCGGGGAAGTCCGGTAAACGGCATCACAACCTGGCAGCAACCATTTTTATCACTGAATTTACGATAAAGATATTCTCGGCCGCGAGGACATCGTCCATGTAGAGGACCTGTTCTTTCAGAGGTATTTCATGGGAATCGAGAAGATATTCTCGGTAAGTGCCGGGAAGGACGCCCGAGGAAATAGGCGGGGTAAGATAGGTTTCTCCCCGTTTTATGATTATGTTGGAAAAAGCTCCTTCCGTGACTTCTCCTTCTGAATT
>CAYMBK010000217.1:0-6525 GCA_964388645.1 uncultured Planctomycetia bacterium
CAGGCTAACGTTCTCTCCAACTGTCATGGAATCGAAAAGCGCCGAGGATTGGAACGACATCCCTATCTTTTTCCTGACTTCGTCCAGCTGCTGCCCGTAAAGCTCCGTTATGTCCTTCCCCAGCAGACACACCCGTCCCGAAGTAGGTTTGATATTCCCGATCATATGCCTTAGCAGCGTGCTTTTCCCGCAGCCTGACCCGCCCATTATAACACATGTCTCTCCTCTGTAGATCTTGAGGTTGACACCGCTAAGCACGGTTCTTGACCCGAATTTCTTGACCAGGTCCTTAACTTCGGCTATGACTTCCTTTTCGGCCATATTACATCACTCCGTGAATATTTACATATTGCTGAAGAAAAATATGCCCGTAAGCACACAATCTATTAACACTATCATAATGAAACTGACGACAACGCTGAGGGTGGTAGATTTGCCGACACCTTCCGCGCCGCCCGATGTCTTAAGCCCCACATGGCACGATATCATCGATATGGCCACGGCGAAAGCTCCGCTTTTAATAAGACCTGTCCACACATCTTTCCAGGTAAGCATGTCAAAAGAAAATGTCAGGTACCTGTAAGCGTTCAGCTGCAGGTTAAACACACCCACAATAAGCCCACCCATAACCCCCACAATGTTGCTCATAATTGTCAGGCACGGCAGCATAACAAGAAGTGCCAGAAACCTCGGTACCACAAGAAACCGCACGGGATCTATGGCAAGAGTTTCAAGAGCCTCTATCTGTTCCGAGACCTTCATGGTGCCAAGCTCGGCGGCTATCGCCGACCCTACCCTGCCCGCCACGACAAGCGCGGTAAAAACCGGACCGAGCTCTCTGGCCATGCTTATACTCACCATAGGCGCGACGTATATCACCGCTCCCAATTGTTTAAGCTGATACGCGCTCTGCATCGCTATAACTATCCCGGTAAAAAGGGAGATAAAAAAAACTATGACGAGCGACTGCACCCCCGCGAATACCATTTGCTGAAAAATGCTCGTCCTCTGAGCGGACTTCCCGCAGAACGGCCCTATGATTATCCAGCGAACGGTATCAAAAAGCAAGGCGAGGATACCCCCTATGTCCCCTATCAGGTTCAAAGTTACCCTCCCCACAACTGCCACCGGATTATTCATCTGTTTTTTCACCGCCCATACGGATCTGGCTTTGGTTTATTTGTTTAAGATAGATCTCGCTAAAAGGACTTCGCGGCTTCATCGCCGTTATCTGATATATCGAACAGCCTGTCGAGTTTCGTTATCTCAAAAAGGCCCATGACCTTTTCTGAGAGGCCGGCCAGCTTAAGCTTCCCGCCGTACAACCTCATATTCTTGAATATCTCAACTATGGTCGCGAGGCCGGAACTGTCTACATAGCCGACCTCCGCGAGGTCTATTACGACCTTATCCTTCTTTTCCTTAAAAACCTTCTCGAAACTTTTTTTCATCTCGGGAGAACTGCTTATATCTATGTCTCCCGTTATCCTAAAAACCGAAACGCCGTTCTTATCCTCGAATTTCATTTGCATTATCTACCCCCGTTACCTTTGACGTTTTTCATCGCAGGTATTTTACCATATTGATCCTTCTTCCGCCATGCTCATAACTTACTTTGTCCATAAGGTGCCTGATCAGATAAACCCCCCGGCCGCTTGTCTTCAAAATATTCTCCTCATCCGTAGGGTCCGGGACGCTCTCCGGCTCGAACCCCTCACCGTCGTCCTCTACATGCACCACGAGATCCTTCTCCGTGATCTTGGCTCCGACTGTGACTTTCTTTTCGGGATCCATTTTATTTCCGTGTATCATAGCGTTACGAAGCGCTTCTTCCAGCGCCACGCGCACATCAAAAATTACCGCATCGCTTATGCCGGCATCTTTTAATATCACCGTTATCTCCCGGCTAACCTCTTTGAGAAGGTGGCTGTCGTTGGATATTATCTTTCTGAACTCCACTTTTACCCTTCCCGGTAAACACCCATATTCCGGTATTTGTTATATCTTTCCTGCACAAGTTCTTTTTCCGTGAAACTAGAAAGCTCGTCAAGCGCCTCCAAAAGCGTCTTCTTGATCTCTTTGGCCGCGCCTTCGAGATCGCGGTGAGCTCCTCCCAGGGGCTCTTTTACCTTCCCGTCTATTATTCCGAGTTCCATCAGCTCGGGAGCCGTAAGCTTAAGACAACTTGCCGCCAAAGAAGCTTTTGCCTTATCTCTCCAAAGTATGGCCGCGCACCCCTCGGGGGAGATCACGGAATAATAAGCGTTCTCCATCACATATATCCTGTCTCCCACTCCTATACCCAAAGCACCGCCCGAGCCGCCTTCACCTATCACAAAAACGATTATCGGGACCTTGAGCCCGGCCATCTCACGCAGATTGTAAGCTATCGCCTCGGCCTGGCCGCGCTCTTCCGCTCCTACGCCGGGATACGCCCCGGGAGTATCAATGAACGTAACTACGGGCAATTTGAATTTTTCAGCCATTTTCATCAGCCGGATGGCTTTGCGATACCCTTCCGGATGGGCGCATCCAAAATTCCGTTTTAAGCTTTCCTTCATTTCCCGGCCTTTCTGGTGGCCCATGACCATTACCCTGCGATTTTCTATCATGGCGAATCCGCCGATAAGGGCCTTGTCATCCCAAAAATGCCTGTCCCCGTGCACCTCTATAAAATCCTGGAACAGGATGTCAATGTAGTCCTGTGTATAAGGCCGGTCGGGATGCCTGGAAAGCTGGACTTTCTGCCAGTTCGTCAGGTTCTGGAACGTCTCAAGGGTGAGCTTATTCAGGCGCTCCTGCAGGCTCTTTATCTCGCCCGAAAGATCCAGATCCTCTTCCTTGGTGAATTTTCTCAGCTCTTTTATTTTATCCTCAAGCTCCAATATCGGCTTTTCGAAATCAAGTATTATCGCCATCCGCTTCTCCTAGATCTTTGTCTTCTTCCGGCGCTTCGGGAAGGGACTGCCGGGCGCTGTCTATTATTTCCACTTCCGTGCCCACGGGTATTATATCGTAGAGCTCTATAACATCGTTGTTATACATCCTGACACAGCCCGCTGTTGTCTGGCCGCCTATGGAACTTTCATCGTTGGTGCCGTGTATTCCATATCCTTTAAGTGAGATGGGTATCCAGCGTGCGCCCAGTTCATATTCTTCGCTATCGGGCATGACCATGCCCACTCCCGGTTTTGTCCATACCGGCTTTACCATCTTATCCGTTACCTGAAAAACGCCGACAGGCGTAGAATTGTCTTTTCCGGTAGCTACCGTGTAGGTCTTGAACGGCCTGCCGTCTTTCTTCAATTCAAGTATATTTTTTGCTTTGTCAACCTGAATGGAGAACCTGGCCGTGCTTATTTTCAGCTTCCAGCCTATCTGCAGCACATCGGTCTTAAGGTTGTTCATTTTTTTAATAAGCTCCGTGGTCGTATTGAATTTTTTAGCTATCGCGAAAAGGGAATCTCCCGGAACCACCGTATATTCTATGCTATCCTCGGTTTTTAACGAGGACTCCATAATTTTTATGTTGACTGAGTCAACTTCCTTACGGACATCCGCAAGATCGGGAATGTCCGGGAAGTCCTCGATAAGGCGGGAATAATAATATACTGTCCTCTTGAGATCCCCTTTCCCTTTGTTATATTCCGCAAGGCTTCTCAAGGCCTTTTCCGCGGATGAGGATGACGGAAAATTAGTTATCACCGAAACATAGGCCGCTTCCGCGAGATCCCCGCGGCCTTCCGCGAGAAACGTCGCGGCTCTTTCCATGATTATGGCGGTCTTCCGCCCTACCGCGTCGTACTCATCCCTCTCGCCGTCAAGACGTAATTTTCTGGACGATGTCCATGTCAAAAAAATAACACCGGCAAGAACAACTAACAAAAAGAAAGTAAGTTTTTTCACGAGACCCCCCTTCGTAAGGGCTTACAGCACATAGTGAAAAAGCAAGAACGCTACCGCGAGCCCTATTAGTATACCCGCAAGGGTCTGGACAGGAGTATGGCCTATTAGTTCCTTGAGCCGGTTTTCCTGTATGTGACCTTTCCAATAGAGGTCGTCCATTATCTTATTAAGTATGCCGGCTTGCTGTCCGGTAGACCTTCTTACACCCTGCGCGTCAAGTATCACCACTATGGAAAACATCAGTGTAACGACGAAAAGAGCCGTTCCCACACCTTCGTAAAGCCCTACGCTTGTCGCAAGCGCGGTTACCCCCGAGGAATGAGAACTCGGAAACCCGCCGCTTCCGGCAAACCATTTGAAATTGAATTTCTTTTCCCTTATTACCCCGAGGACTACTTTAGTCGACTGCGCCACAAGCCACCCTGAAAAAGTACATATCGCTATCGGGTTTTGCACAAACTCCCTCGTTAGCACCGCTGACTGCATCTCTTTCCCTTTTCTACTCTTCGTTGCTTATTCTGACAGTACACTAACCACAATTTACCGTTGATTATATTACGCCTGCGGCCAAAAATCAAACTTATTTATGATCGAGTGTCATGTTGTTGGCACTTTCGAGGCCATCGCGAGGAGGCCACTGTGCCCCGAGCGAAACGAGGGGTAAGGCCGGCGAAACGATCTCATCGACACTACCGCCGACATTTCAAATTTGCCATAAACGCGGCCGGATGATAGAATGCTCCGATCAGATGAAAACATTAAGATCGTTTGTGAGCTTTATTGCCTTTGTTATCCCTCTTTTAAGCGCGGGCCACCCTTCGCATGCCGGCGACAAAAGCTATTGCTCGGCCATGATACCATGCCCCGTACTGAATACTCCCGACTTCAGGGCTGTGTTCGGAGGCTCTGACGGAAAGACCGTCCGCACAGACAAAAAAGGACTGGTAAGAGCGCTGGAATTTATCGCCCTCCCGGGCACGTCTTTTGAAGTTCTTTCTGAAATAAAAAAGGGTTCCCACAGCATACTGGAAGTAAAAACACGTGATTACCCCTCTGATGGGCCCCTTTACATCGACAGCCGCTTTGCCGCCTTTTTCGAGGAAAAAGCCCCAGAAAGAAAAAAGATCCTTCTCTCTAAAGAAGAGATCCTTTCCTCCATGCTGTCTATGGAACGACAACCCTATATGTGGGGAGGCAACTACGCCGGCGGGATAGACCGGATGCCCGAGTTTTACCCGCCATCGGGAGTAGTCTCTTCCAAAACGCTTTCTCTCTGGAGATTGGAAGGTGTCGATTGCTCCGGCCTTATATATCAGGCATCCGGAGGATATACCCCCAGGAACACTTCTTCTATGCTGGGCTTCGGAGAAGGCCTGAGCATATCGGGGTTATCGGCAGAACAAATAAGCGAAAAATTAAGGCCGCTTGACCTTATAGTCTGGCCGGGCCATGTAGTGGTCGTCCTGAACCCGCATTATGTCATTGAAAGCACACATCCTGAAGGCGTGATCATATCTAAACTTCTGCCCCGATTGAGATCGATAATGTCGGAAAGAACCCCGGGCAACGGTCAGGGGCTCTTTCCGGAAAAATACTTCCTTATAAAACGCTGGCACAATGAGAACTGAAATACCCGCGGGACAGGTACTTATCTTTTTTCCACAAAGAACCTTTGTAACAGTTCGCGGCATTCCGGCTCCATTATGCCACCCAACACATCCACTTTGTGATTGAAAAGGCCCGGAGACGTAAGGTCCACCACGCTTCCGCACGCTCCTGTTTTAGGGTCAAGAGCCCCGAATATAACCCTGCTCAATCGAGCCAGGATAACCGCCCCCATACACATCGAACACGGCTCAAGTGTTATGTAAAGCTCGCATCCCGTCAATCTTTCGTTGCCCAAATAAGCGGCAGCCTGGGTAATGGCTATCATCTCAGCATGGGCGGTGGGATCTTTGAGAAGCCGTATCTGGTTATGCGCTCTGGCTATGATCTCTCCTCCATGAACAATAACCGCCCCGACAGGCACCTCTTCGCTTTCATACGCTTTCCGGGCCTGGCGTAAAGCCTGCTCCATGTACACATCATGTACTCTCATTTTCGCTCCCAGCTCCAATTTTGACATGAAATACATTATACACATTTTCATCCGCTTATGCATTTTTTGTGAACCAATCCATACGCTCACCCGTTTTCACCTTCATCCGCCTTGCCCCCTATCCCGCTGCCCGCTAACCGGCGCGACTTCCTCGTCATTGACTAATCTATCACGTATGTTACAATAATGTGGCCGTTTGGCCAGAACACACGTGCCTGTAGCTCAGCTGGATAGAGTAGCTGCCTACGAAGGAGTTGGTCGCAGGTTCGAATCCTGCCAGGCACGCCAATTAAATAAAAAAGGCCTTGCTGAAGACAAGGTCTTTTTTATTTAACATAGCTGGTTGAGGAGAAGGTGCAGATAATGTAAAATAAAACACCGAATCTGACAAACATTGCTAACGCAATGTTTGATGCTGAGGAAACGTTAAACGATCCGACCAAAGGGAGGATCGTAGTTTCCGAAGTGCCAGGCACGCCAATTAAATAAAAAAGGCCTTGCTGAAGACAAGGTCTTTTTTA
>CAYMBK010000218.1:0-3570 GCA_964388645.1 uncultured Planctomycetia bacterium
ATTCAGACGGAAGACTCTGGATGACTGCCGCTATCAGAAAGCATTTTGCTGAGAACCCGGGACATTTTGACCCCAGGCAGTATCTAGGCCCGGCAAGACAGGCTTTGGTAGAAATGTACAAGGGTAAGAACGAGAACGTACTTGGTTCAGCAGGCCAGGCTTAAAACCAAAGAAATGAATAGATGATATAGAATAGGGGTGTGAGCGACCACGCCCCTATTTTTTAAAGGAGATGAGATGGAAGGTATTATAATGTTTGACGTCAGCAAAAGTGGGAGTGTTTAATAGGAGAGGATTCAAGGATATTCCCAGTAGTGGGAATATCCTTGAAAGTTCACGATTTTAGCTCCATAATCGGGATAATATCCCGAAAAGGAGCAGAAAAATGTCAAATCCAAAAGATGTAGTAAAACAGGTCCGCAAGTACACCCGCCGGAAGTTCACCCCCGATGAAAAGATCCGTATTGTTCTTGAAGGATTAAGAGGTGATGTGCCAATAACTGATCTATGCCGGAGAGAAGGCATCGCTGCCGCTGTATATTACAAGTGGTCCAAGGAATTCCTTGAAGCCGGCAAGAATGGTCTTACACGCGCCTCCCTTCGTAACGCAACTACGGATGAGGTGAAGGACCTCAAAGGAGAGAACAGCGATCTTAAAAGAGCTGTGGCGGAGCTTACCCTCCAGATCATGAAATATAAAAAAAGTCTTGGCATGTAGGCGGAGGTATCAGCATATGAGCAAAATGGAGAAATTGGAGATAATCCGCCTGGTAGGTTCTTCTGAACTGAGTAAAAGCGTGACGCTGGATAAGTACGGCATCCCGGAATCCACTTATTACAGATGGATGTCAAAGCTGAAAAAGTACGGTTCCGCGGGTTTGGTTGACAATAAGCCGCGCAGAGCCAGGCAATGGGATCAGATAAAACCCGAAGAAGAACAGATGATCGTAGAGACGGCGCTTTTGAATCCTGAATGGTCTCCAAGAGAAGTGGCTCTCTATGTAACTGACAATAAGGGTTTTAGCGTATCTGAGTCAACGGTGTACCGTCGGCTAAAAGCTCATGGCCTTGTTAAAAAATCCACGAGTAAAACATTCCCGGCATCGAATGAGTGCAAGATAAAAACTACCGGCATAAACCAGCAATGGCAGACTGATGCCACTTATCTGAAGGTCGACAGATGGGGATGGTTTTATCTTATAAGTGTACTTGATGACTATTCGAGAAAGATCTTATCGTGGGACCTGAAGACATCTATGACGGCAGATGACTTTAGCGATGTTGTTGAGATGGCGTGCGAGTTTACATCGATAACAGACCCGGGTATCAACAAAGTAAGACTTGTAACGGATAACGGGCCGGCCCTCATATCAAAAGATTTTGGTGACTATCTTGAAGCCAAGGGACTTGGGCACATACTGACGGCGCCTTTTCATCCGCAGACTAATGGCAAGATAGAAAGATACCATAAAAGCGCCAAGGAAGTCATACTCTTGCACGTGTGGGACAGCCCGGAAAAACTGAGAGAGGCCATAGGTTCGTTCATCGAGTTTTATAATGCCAGGCGATATCACGAAGGAATCGGCAATGTAACCCCGGACGATGTCTATTACGGGCGTAGGGATTCAATACTTAATGCCCGTGCGGAAATGAAAAAGAAAACTTTTCTTGAAAGGCGTCGATTTAACGGTAAAATGATTAAAACGGAGGCTAAAGTCGTAACTAAAAAACCAGATTAAATACTCTCATTTGGTTTGAAGACGTACAATCTATGGGCCTATTGTTCATATCTAAATGGTGCCGCGTTAAAAGTGACACCCTACTTTATGTTTGGGGTTAATCCCAACTGTCTCTTTGATTGCTTACTAAATAATCCTCCCCCTACAAAATGGCTACTGTCCCAACATGATATTCTAATGGTAAATAATCGACCGATTATTTGATCAGCATGGAATCAGCCGGCTTCATGAATTGTGTTTTAATACAGAGCAAGTCCTCAACTTGAATTTGCGTCTAAAAGAAAACCTATCTGCTCTCTTTTGAGAACTTATAGGTTTCCATTTCCGCCAAGTTTATTCATGCCTTATATTTTTTCCAGGTATCTTGCAGCAGCCCTATTGCCGGGGTCAAGAACGAGGATCTCCCGGTATTTCGCGGCGGCTTCATTGTACATCTTATCGCGAGATAACTCCCTTGCTTCTTTTTCAAGATCCCGTATTTTTGTTCGGATCCGACGAGAGCGTTCATGTTCGAGACGGTTACTCACTCGAAAGATGTTCCTCTCAGCTTTTCTGACAAGCCGGCCGATATTATACGTATACCCTTTTTTAGTGTCCTCGCTTCCGATATCCACCACTCTCTGCCAGAGCTCCTTCGCCTCGATGAACTTGTTTTCCTTGTAATAGATCTCCGCCAATTCGTCATGGCTTTTGAGATCCTTTTCCCATTCAACTCGCCGGCGAACAATTTCTTCCGCGCTTGCCAAATGCTCGTTCAGTTCCTCCTCGGACCCGCTTCCGGAAAAGTCCGGATCGCTGTCAACAAGTTTCCTCGCCCATTTTTTTATGTTCTCGTTCTCTTTTCTCTTTTTCGAGCGATCTATCTCTTCTTTTGTTCTGTCATATAATACCCCCGTCATTCTCACAAAAGGCCCGTGCACCGAATAATCCAGCTCCGTCAGATCGTCCGAAAAGTCGGTAAAGTTGTACCCCACGCCCACTTTTATATAGTCCCCTATCCGGCGTGAAACCTCAAAAAGCACGCCCTGTTTAAGATCCTCCGCCTGAACCACGTTCAATACGCGGTACTCCCCTCCCAGCTCCCAGTCCCTTGTTAAATTGTAATTGAGCCTATTCGCCAGAAGCCACGTTCGTGTGTTCGTAAATCCGAAACCCGATACTTTTTCATCCATATGCCTGAAAGCGCCTTTTCCCACAACCTGGAACTTCTCTGTCAGGTCGTATACGGCCTCAAGCCCCAAAACATGCGCCCTTATGTGATCTATATCCTTGTAATCTGCCTGCGAAGCGGGGGATTCGTTCTCTAAAAACGAATATTTCCCTATCAGGTTTAGCCTGTCGTGGTATACGGGCCTGTACGCGCCGCCAAATCCCAGTTCCTTGAAATTCGCCATGGTGGAATTCGAACTCGAGTTCAGAGTATACGCAATATTCGCCTTGCCGAATAAGGTCACATCCCGTGTTGGCTTTGCCTGTATGGTGTTATAGCTGAGAAGCTGCCATGAATCCTGCCCTGCCGCGGATGAGTCATCTATCCTGAGCTCAAGCTTGCTCGAGGCTTTTATTTTGTCACCGTCAACATAACTTGCCCCGCCCGACGCGGCAAGACGTTTGGTTCGGGTGCCGTCCAGGTTCTGGACCTCGCCCTTTTCGAAATTGAACAACCCGGCCCACTTGTCGTTTATGTCTCCCGTAAGGCCGAAAATATTCGCCAGATGCCTGCCTCCGTCGGATTGAAAACTTTCCCGTCTCTTTAATGTACCTTCCACCTGTTTTCCGCCTATTTTTCCTCCCAGCCCGTAGGTATCGGCCTGGGCAAGCGTGTCCCCTT
>CAYMBK010000219.1:0-3755 GCA_964388645.1 uncultured Planctomycetia bacterium
TAGCGTTAATAATAGCGCAAAGGGAAGGTTTCGAAGGTCCGTACTTTCTCCGGGCCTCCTCAGCCGCGCTCATCAGCTCTTCCAGAGGCATTTTTATAAGCTCAATGGCTTTACGTTTGTTCATTTGTAAACCATTTTAGCATTCGAGGTTTACAATCGCAAGACAATTCGTGTCAACTCATGGGGGTCAGACCTCAAATGTGACAAAACCGTGAATCATACCTGCTTGCGCGGCAGCGATGGGTTCCGGCCGAGACAATAAGGCCAGGCATGCGCCTGTGTCTGGCAGTTATCTCTCACCCGAGAGTCTTCTTCTATCTTTACCCGGGGGATTTTCTCACACCTTTATTCGTCCATTTTTAGACCTTAAGAAACTCATCTTTCTTTCTAGATGTTTTTGCTTTTGTAAAGAGCACGGCGATGTTTTTTTGTTGGAGATCGCTTCACGGGGTTCGCGTGGCGGATAAAGAGAGCCCGGCCTTTCATGGTGGACGCAAAGAGGTTCCAGGGCTTTAGCAATGGTCGCCGAGGAATTTATGTATCAGGGTTAAATGTGATGTGAACGGAATGTCAGGAAGCTTTTCCGGCGAATAAAACCTCGCGTCTTCAGCGTCATCTCCTGCCTCCACTTCATAACGTTCCGCCTTGTACTCTATGCCGATAATAATAAGGTGGCCGTATAACGGGCTCAAGTGGGTTGTTATCCCTACCTGCCTGACCGCCACACCGTCAATCCCGGTTTCTTCCTTAAGTTCGCGCTTGCCGGCATCTTCGGGGCTTTCCTCTACCTCAAAAAAACCGCCCGGAAGAGCCCATGCTCCTTTCGAAGGTTCTATGCCTCTTTTCACCAGCAATATACCACCGCGGGCATCGGCGACAAGACAGGAAACCACCGGGATAGGGCTGATATAATTTATCCATCCGCATTTGCCGCAGCTAAGCCTGTCTCTTCCTTCTAAAAGAGCCTCTCCAAGAACGCTTCCGCAAAAAGGGCAAAATTTGAACTTTTTCATTATTTCCTGAATACGGCTCCGGTAGACGCTGAAGTAACCAGCTTGGCATACCTGTTAAGATATCCCGTTTTTACTTTGCATTCCGGCTGTTTCCACTGCCTGATGCGTGATTTTATCTCTCTGGCCGATATCTTCAATTCGAGGCGTTTGCCGGGGATGTCGATACTTATAATATCCCCGTTCTTGACCGTCGCGATGACCCCGCCTTCAGCCGCTTCCGGCGAAACATGGCCGATGGCGGCTCCGCGCGTACCACCGGAAAATCTACCGTCGGTTATAAGAGCGACATCTTTATCCAGGCCGGCGCCGGCCAGCGCGGCTGTGGGCCCCAGCATTTCCCTCATTCCGGGTCCGCCTTTTGGGCCTTCATACCGGATAACTACAATATCTCCTTTCTTGATCTTCCGCGACATTATCGCTTCCATAGCGGTTTCTTCAGAATCGAAGACTCTTGCCGGACCTTCGTGCCTCAACATCTTTTCGGACACGGCAGATCTCTTTACTACCGCTCCGTCACCGGCGAGATTCCCCCTGAGTATCACTATTCCGCCATCCGGAGTATAAGGGCTTTCTATCGGACGTATAACATCAGCATCAAGATTCCTGGCAGCCTCGGCTATCTCTTTTATCTTTTTGCCGGATACGGTCTTTATTCCGGTATTGAGAAGCTTTCGTTTGCAAAGCTCGGCCATCACCGCCGGGATACCTCCCGCCCGGTCAAGATCTTCCATATGCTGTGTTCCGGCCGGAGATATACGGCATAGATTCGGGGTACGGGAACTGATATCATTGAAAATACCAAGATCAAGGTCGATTCCCGCTTCATTAGCGATGGCAGGTAGATGCAGCACCGTATTAGTAGAGCTTCCCAGCGCCATCTCTACAGCTATTGCGTTCTCAAAAGCTTTTTTGACAGCTATATCGCGCGGTTTTATATTTTTGGCGACGAGTTCCATAACGGCCATGCCGCTCTCTTTCGCGAGGCGAAATCTTTTTGCCATTACGGCGGGAATTGTCCCGTTTCCCGGCAAGCTCAAGCCCAGTGCTTCGCTTATGCAGTTCATGGAATTGGCCGTGAACATCCCCGAGCAGGAACCGCAGCCCGGACAAGCCTCACCTTCGATCTCGCTCATTTCTTTTTGGGTTATTTCCCCGGTGGTTTGGGCTCCCACGCCTTCAAAGACGGTTATGAGGTCTATCCTCTTGTTCTTGTGCCATCCGGCAAGCATGGGCCCGCCGCTTATAAGTATGGAAGGGACGTTCACCCTCAGCATCGCCATCAACATTCCAGGGATTATTTTGTCGCAGTCGCAGACAAAGACCATCCCGTCAAAGGGATATGCCATGGCCATTATCTCCACTGAATCAGCAATTATTTCCCTTGAGGGAAGTGAATATTTCATGCCTTCGTGCCCCATCGCTATGCCGTCACAAACACCGATAGTATTGAACTCCATTGGCGTTCCCCCGGCTAACCTGACTCCGGCTTTTACGGCATCCGCTATGCCCCCCAGATGGGAATGTCCCGGGATCACATCGTTAACGGAATTGGCAATGCCTATTATCGGACGAGAAAGCTCTTCATCGGTATATGCCAAAGCCTTAAGCAATGACCTGTGCGGCGCTCTTGCCGACCCTTTTTTCATTCTATCAGACCTCATGATCCCTCCTGTTTTTTCTTTCGCTTGTCCCTCTTTCGCTATGAGCCAGCTCTCATCCGCCCGCGGCGGCGCCTATCATCACTCTCTTGCTCTCCCCGGATATTAAGGCGAGAAAAACCGTCAAAACATTTTATCCCATTCAGATATGTATCAGGCTGACCGACCCCCAGACTTTCCCTTCGACAAAAATCCGCTTTTCGCGAAAAAAAGACCACCCTAGTATGCCATACCCTTAAATTCCTCCACGTACTTCTGGCTTGAGAACGCGGCGGTAGCTCCGTCACCCGCGGCAGTTACAACCTGATGCAGAACCTTGCTCGTACAATCGCCGCAGGCAAATATCCCGGGCACTGAAGTCCGCATAGCGCTGTCTACTTTTATGCCTCCACCGTCCTCATCCTCGACCTTTCCCTCTAAAAATCCCGTGTTCGGGCGCCATCCAACGAAAACAAACACACCGCGGCATGGGATCAGAGTTTCTTTTCCATCCTTGAGACCTTCCACCCTCACTCCGGTGACCACTTCTGTCCCCTTTATTTCATGGACAACAGACCCCATCACAAAATCTATCTTACCGGAAACGGCCGCCCTCTCCTGAAGTATGCGGGCGCTTCTAAGCCTGTCCCTTCTATGGACTATCGTGACCTTTGAGGCGAACCTGGTGAGATAAAGCGCCTCTTCGACGGCGGTATCCCCGCCTCCTATTACCACCACGTCCATTTCCCTGAAAAAAGGCCCGTCACATGTGGCGCAATAAGAAACTCCTTTTCCCGTAAATTCAACCTCACCCGCAACTCCCAGTTTTTTCGCCTGCGCCCCTGATGCCGCTATCAGGGCGATGGTGTCATGATCTCCGGCGTCTGAATGTATTCTGAAAAATTTTTTCTCCCCACTCCCGATCTCTTCTATGGAATGAACCGTGGCTTGTGAACTTTTCATGCCGAAACTTTCTGCCTGTTTTTTGAACCCAGCCACAAGATCATATCCCGATGCCTTTTCCACTCCCGGGTAGTTCTCAATGAGGTCTGTCATCGTGGCCTGCCCCATTACGGAAAAGCTTTCTAAAAGCAAAACGTCCATT
>CAYMBK010000220.1:0-7104 GCA_964388645.1 uncultured Planctomycetia bacterium
CTATCCGTGTTTATCTTCACGACTCAGCCCGGGACGCTTGCCGGCATTTTACCTTTTCATGCCGGCATCGCGTCACGTCCAGGCAGTTTACCGTCTTACCCGGGACCGCATACGGCAGCCCTCTTTACAGTGAGCTACCGGACGCAGCATGTATCTTACTGTAATTTCCATACCGCCCCCCTTTTTGTTGTTCGTTTTTTCATCACCCGTTCTTCTTAATGATACCACTTTAATCCCATTTGTCAAGCTTTTTTCATTTTCCCCTTCTTAAAGCCATCATCCATTCCGCCGGCAGAACATCGCTGCCTGTTCAACGTCCCAATCTTTCCCTGCAAAAAACCCATGGGACAAAAAATACACCACGCCCTGTGGTGATAGCTCACCCCTAATACGACGGCTATCAATGTGGTAAGAAGACACATCCTCACGAAAACAAACCCCAAAGAGTACACATTCTTTTCGGCAAGAACGAATTGAAGAATAAAGAAAGACATAAAGAAAAGGAATAGCGCCGGCTTCACCCAGTTCTTACGTAAAAGGTCCGGAAGCCCTGCTTTAAGGCTGACGCGGGACAATGCCATATCAAGAAAAGCTCCCCTGGGACAAATGTTGCCGCACCAGTACCTCCCCTTGAAATACGACAGAACAAGAAAAAATATCATCATAAAAAATACCAGATAACCCAAGATCGGAAATAATATACCTCCCAGTACGACAACAGGCAAAAGCCACACCGTAAAGGACCTGATCCGCCTTTTCTCAAGCATATTCCTGTCTCCCGAAATGTTTTTCGGTATATTCCGATAGCAGTTTTACGGCTTCTTCCTTACACTGCCCGCATACAGTGCCAAGTTTAGTGTGTTCCTGGAGTTCCAAATATGTCCTTGCCCCCTCAAGAACGGCATTTTCGATCTCCAGGTCGGTAACGCTCATGCACTGACACACCACCCGGGCTCTCTCTTCCTTTACGCGGGATGCCTTGCCGTTTTTTCTGTAGTAGTCGTTTATTGCCTCCCGAAGGGCTTTATCTCCCAAAACCGAACAATGTATCTTGTGTTCGGGAAGCTCTCCAAGCTGTTCCGTTATATCTCCCGGCGATATATCATAAGCGTCGTCAAGCTTCATTCCTATGACCATCTCGGATAGCACCGAGGTGGAAGCTATCGCGCTTGCGCATCCATAGGTTTTCCATTTACAGTCCTTAATGATCTCGGTCTCAGGATCTACTTTTATAAGCATGAGCATCTGATCTCCACACTTGATATTCCCGACCATGCCCTTCCCGTCGTACTCATACCCCTTTTCATCATCAAGTATGTTACGAGGATTCACAAAATGGTCTTTTACTTTTTCCGTGTAAGCCCAATCCATAATTTTCCTTTTTCACTTTAGAACAAAATTTCATACGTATTTTTTCGTAGGGATCGTAGATATCCGTCTTATCCTGCCTACAACTTCAGCTATCGTAGCAATAAGCCGTTCGGCCTCTTCTTCGGTGTTTTCCCGGCCCAGGCTCACCCTTATGGAGTCATGCGCCAAAGCTACATCAAGCCCCGTAGCCAGAAGGACATGCGATGGATCCAGCGCTCCCGACGCGCAGGCCGACCCCGTGGAAACGGATATACCCTCAAGGTCAAGAGCTAAAAGCACCGATTCTCCCTCGGCGCCGGCAAACGAAACATTAAGAGTTCCAGGAAGGCAGTCTTCCGGATGGCCGTTAAAAACAACCTCGGGCACTTCGTTTTCTATGCCCCTCTTTATCTTCATCTTAATAGCCAAAAGACGTTTTTCTTCGTCCTCCATTTCCGCAATCCTCATCTCCGCGGCTTTGCCGAAACCTACTATACCCATAGTATTTTCGGTGCCAGCCCTTCTCCCCATCTCCTGATGCCCTCCCCTTATCATAGGGCAAAATGGCACTCCCTTCTTTATATAAAGCGCTCCTATGCCCTTGGGCCCGTATATTTTGTGGGCTGATATGGTCAGAAAATCCACATCAAGATCTTTTACGTCAACTGGCATCTTTCCTGCCGCCTGAACGGCATCCGTGTGAAAAAGCGCCCCCTTCTCATGCGCTATTTCAGCCATGGCTTTTATATTTTGAGTAGTGCCTATCTCATTGTTTGCCATCATGACCGAAACGAGCCCCGTCTTATTACCGAGTGCCCCTTTAAAACTTTCCATATCGACTTTCCCATAACGATCTACCTTAAGGTACTTCACGGGAGTTCCCTTCATCTCCAGGCACTTTGATGTCTCCATTACGCAGGGATGCTCTATTGAGGTCGTTACTATCTCATTCCTTCCCTGCCGGCAGCCGTCGCATGCTTTGGGATGGCACGAAAATATAGAAAGGACCGTGTTGTTGGCTTCCGAACCGCTGCCGACAAATATCATCTCGTCACTCGAGGCCCCTATAAGGCCGGCTACTTTCCCGCGGGAGGATTCTATCATCCCCTTGGCCTTTCTGCCAAACCAGTGCAGGCTCGAAGGATTGCCGTACACTTCTACAGCTTCCACCATGGCCTTTCGCACTTCAGGATGCAGCGGAGTGGTCGCGTTATTGTCCATGTAGATGTTCTTTTTTTTCATTATAAATCCCGTTTTCTGTGCCCTTTTAACTGATATCCATGTCCCCGTCATCGCTTTGTTATTATAGCATAAACCATCCCGACGACAAACACTAACCAAAAAAAACGTACGCCTAAAACATTATGGGCACCGTTGTCCCGCGCCTTGCGGCGGAATAACGATGCCCACAGAAAAAGTTCTGCCATCGATCAAGATCCGGGCACCTGCCTGAACCTATAGCATTTTTAGAGCATAAGCCATACCGGCATATCGTTCGTGCAGCCTTTCGATAGTTAATCCGTCCTGGCCGGATCCCGGAAGGCTCAGAAAAAAGATCCTCTCCCCGCCTTTTCTCAAAATAGCTCTATATCTGGCAAGCGCCTGTTTCAAGACCCATGGCATATTTAGCTCGTAAAACCTCCCCGGGGAACAAGCCGGGGGGCCCAGATCGGCGAAATACACCCCTTCGACATGATGTAGATCCTCGAACCGCTTATACTCACCCGAAAACAGCACACCATTTTTACCTGCATCAAATTTCCCGATAAAAAGGATATCAGACTTTTTGACCAATTTGTCGTTCTCTTTGAAGGCCTGCTCTATTCTTCTAGCCAGTATTTCAGGGCCGTCGCCGTAAACAACAACCACATCATCCGTGCCGAGCCTGGAAGGCATATCTTTTAAACGGCTCAGCATCGCGGCGAAAGACTCGAGCGCCCGTTGTTCCGGCGGCACCCAACTTGTGTCTATAGCCACTATGACCTGGTCTCCCGGAAATAAAGACGCCGCCAGGACCTCATTGACAAGAATGAGCTCTGAAGCAAGCCCCTGGCAGGCTGGGACATCCCGTTCGTCTAAAAGCCTAAAAGCCCCGCTTCTCGGGTCTTTAATACTTCTCTCTTCTGAAAACCCCTTCTCGAAAAGCCTCTCTTTCTGGACCGCGGGTACGTTGATAGCAAATGTCGTTGCTGCTTTGTCAGGAGAACAGCTTACTTCGAGAGTGCCCCCCATATCCTTTATAGCGTACCAGGCCTCGGTAACCCCCAACCCTGTTCCGCCTTTTCTGCGCGAGGTGTTAAGAACGAATAACCCGGGCCTTCCCATTACAGGATCGGCCTCGAGAAGTTCCTGCGGTATCCCCCCGCCGTTGTCCGTTATTTCTATACTGACGCCGCTGCCGCGCAAGGCCAGAGTGACAGTTACCTCAGGCTCAACACCTTCTTCCTTTTTCCTTTCTTCGGCGAAAAACACCGCGTTATCGACTATATTAGCCACGGCGCTGGCAAATGAAAAACGGTTGCCCGCGACAAATACGTCTTCGGGAAGCCCGTCCTCCACTTTAACACAGCTTCTCCCTCCGGCAACTTGCCCGATAACATCGGCAACCACCCCGGACGGTGATATCATATCCCCGGAACATGTGCCAGAGGCTATCTCCAACCGGCTCTTAAGCCCGCCTAAAAGCCTTTCCATTCTTTCTTCATATAGCCCCTTCATCCGATTCTGTTCGCTGTCAAAAAAGCTCTCGGATCCGGAAAGAAGTTCCTCAACTTCCTTTTTAGCCGCTTTCACAGCTTTTTCGTATGCCCTGATCACAAAGATGTACTTTTCGATTTCCTCCTCGCTCAACATCCCCTTTTGTGAGTCCGTGTCGAAGATATCCCTTTCCCCTCTGAATACTTTCGCGTTTTTCAAGAGATCTTTGGCGATCTTTCCCAATCTATCCGGGACCATCCTCTCCGGGAAGCTTTCTATTGCCCCCTCTCCGGGATAAACCTTTTCGGCCAACCAAAGTATCATCAGGTCCAGTCCGGCATAGGCGCTATTCACCGCACCGTCAAGATCCAAGAACGATAAGTTACTGTGCCTTATGCTGCGTATAGCACAGGATATCCGTTCCGCTGTTTCCCGTTCGATCCTGATCTGTTCTACGGGCCTTATGAGATACCCCTGTGAGTTCTCAGCGGCAAGATACGCCGGGGCCTCGACAAAAAAACCTTCCGGGACAAGATGCCTTTCAAGAAGCCGTTTCACGTTATCATCTCCGTTCTCTTCGCTATCTCCATCAGCCCTGCGGTTAACGATAACGGCGCGTCCTCCCGGGGCGATATGTTCGTGCAGGCCCTCCGCCACTCTCCTCAGGAGGACTTTCCCATAATCAACAAGATTTCTATCGTATGGAGTAATGGCCCTGGCCCGGTCCGGATAACCGGGCAGCGGCATGTTAAAAAGTATGAGGTCATACTCTCCCAGGCCGTCGAACAGATCATTAACGAACGCGCTGACGCTGCCGCCCCCCCCGTAGATAGACCACAGCAGCGCGGTATTCAAGGCTGCCAGGTTCTTGCGATCAACTGCATGGACTTCGGCTCCTCTTTCGGCGGCCATAAGAGCTTCAAGCCCCATCCCTGTTCCCAACACCAGAACTTTCATTCCGGATCGCGCGAACATTGCCGCCGCGTTAGCGCTGATCTTTGACGAGGGGTGAAGCCCCCGGTACACCCCGGGCAGTACCGGTATCTGTATGACGCGGCTTTTGCCTGTACTGCCGTCATCTCCGGGCAAGTCCCGGTCTATGTCTACTACCATCCCTTCCCGGTCAAATGAAGCGTACAGATAAGCCTGAGAATCGTTAACGCGCTCTAATATCTTGCCCTCCCAAAATACTTTATACATTCTTTCCATCCGCTCCAAACGTTCATCGTTCCCTATAGAAGAGTAGTAAAAGCTCAGGTCGATAACGGAAGCTTCTCTCCTCGTCGAAAGAGAAAGAGCTACAGGGATCCCTCCTTGCGCCACCAGCAGCAGCTTATATTCATCCAGATCGACCTGAGCGTATTCCGGAAGATCGAATGCGGTAAGCAAGGCGTACCTTTTTTCATATTCCGCGATGCTTCCTACCTTGATCTCAACCACATCGAACCCGGATTCGTGTTTCCAGCGAAGTGAACCCGGATCTATGCCGAAACCTTCCATAAGACGATGTACAATATCCAATTCCACGGGATCCGCGCCGATGCCGGCATCCGGGATAGACGTTCGTTTCTCATAGCCCCATACGTGTATAAAAGGCTCTCCGGCGGGCTCCTCTTTCCCGGCATCATCAATACCCGCTATAGCTCCGTCACCGGTCAATGCCACACCGGAAGATCTCAAGCCGTGAACAGCCTTGCCAGTTTCCGAAACCCTTATTCCGGCATCCTCCAATATCGATCTTATAAGCTCTATCTCTTCTTCCTTCTCAACGGTAAACACACACTCTATGTCCGTTACCCCGTAGCTTTTTATTGTTTCCGCAATATACCGTATTTGTTTTGTTCTCTGTTTTTTTCCCGGCAGCGCGGGGGAATCCCAGTCAGTAAAAACAGGAAGTTTATGAAAAAGGCCGTAAATAAGGGTACCGTCCGGTTTGCGCCCCGTAAAAGCGCATCCTGTACAAAATTTGCACCCGTTAGTGTACATCACATCCGACTTGATATCCTCGGTAATGGTCAAGACCCTTTGCCCGGACCATATAAGATCCCTGCCATTTTGCCTGCCGAATGCCACAAGCCCCGTATCATGTCTACGCAATTCCGATCCCGTAAAAATATCGAAGAACTTATATCTTTCACCAGGCGCTCCGGATAGATCACCATGTTCGAACATCTTCGGCCAACCTTCTGCCCAAAGCCCCGCCAACTCCCCTAAACGTCCGTATCTCAAGTTCGAAACTATTACCAGCTCATCGCCATCGACCAGCCTTGTTATGGAATATCTGTTTCTGGCGACGCTCTTGCCGTTTATAACGATCTCTGCAGCGTTCGCGGGAATATTCCCTTTATGCAGGATATCCTCTACCGATACTCCCGGCTCGAGGCTTATCGGATCTCCGTTATAAGATACCGTTATCATGTAAGACTCGGCATTGGGATATCCGTCCGCGATGTACTGGAATGCCCGTCTTAGGTCAACACTGCAGATCATATCCTTTCCGGCATAGAATTCCATGTGGCTTGTCATACCCGCGATATGCTTGATAAATTTTATGATATACTCCGAGCCGCCGACCCTTGCTTTGTACGTTTTATTTATACCCTGAACCTCCGCGCCTAAAAATTCCGCATTGATCCCCGACGACCTAAAGCCTTCCATCATTAAAATTACCAATTCGTCCGCTTGCCTCATGAAGTCCCTGATAGGAAGATGCCGCTTAACGGGCCATTCGGCCATTATAGCCTTCTTCTCATTGTCAAGATCATCAAGAATGCCGTTAAAAACGTCCTCTATGTTCTTCCTTTCACCCGCTAAGGATTCGCGGGCGTCCCTTGCCGCGAAAAGCGGAGCTAAAGCCCCCTTGACGGGCGAATCTCCGGGAATATGGTAAGCCTCGGCCATCATGCCGACAACATGGGCCTCTGCTCTCCCCATGCCCGATCTCAGTGCCCCGGCCTCGGCTATTTCATGAATAATGATCCCTTCGGCGGCAAGTTGTTTTTCCTCCGCTGAAAAAGGTGGCGTTGCGGCAAATCTTCCCAGAATGTCATCTTTCTT
>CAYMBK010000221.1:0-3941 GCA_964388645.1 uncultured Planctomycetia bacterium
GCGATCTCATAGGCCGTTATTTATGTGACGGTTCTTTCGTCTCTCACTTCGCTCGTTTCTCGCAATGACGGGATAAAAGTACATTTTGAGGGACTCCATTTCAGAGAGAGAAAAGGAGGGGTAGTTATGATGAGATCAGGGAATCCGGCGTTAAGGGACTCTGTATTTACTTCCGCTGTTCCGACAAGCGACGGAAGGGTAATGACCATACAGGGAACGGTCAATAAGACCATGATACTGCTTTTGCTTGTTTCCGTATCGGCTTCATGGATGTGGGGATTAGGCTCGCGAGCTCTGGCCTATATTTTTCCCGCACTTATTCTGGGCTTAGTGGCGGCGATGGTGACTATTTTTAAAAAGGAGATCGCCTACATCACGGCCCCTATCTACGCTTTGATACAGGGCGTTGTTCTGGGAGGGATTTCCTCGGTTTTTGAAGCACAGTATCCGGGAATAGTTGTCCAGGCCGTAGCGCTGACATTCGGCACCCTTTTTTGCCTGCTGATGGCGTATAAGTCCGGCCTTATAAAGGCAACCGAAAAGTTCAGGCTTGGAGTTGTCGCCGCCACAGGAGCGATAGCGGTCATTTACCTGGTGTCTATCGTGATGGGTTTTTTCGGAGCGGCGATGCCGATGATACATTCTACAGGCCCTATGGGGATACTCTTCAGTTTGTTCGTCGTTACAATAGCGGCGCTTAACCTGGTCCTTGATTTTGATTTTATAGAACGCGGAGCGGACGCGAACGCTCCAGGGTATATGGAATGGTACGCGGCTTTCGGGCTTATCGTGACGCTGATCTGGCTGTATATGGAAATACTCCGGCTTCTGTCCAAACTACAGAGGCGGTGAACTTTGGGAGATCCCTCGTAGGCGCTACATAGGGTGATCCTTCAGGGCAAATAGAGGATCTTTGCCGGGTGAATGGGCCTTGCGTCAGTGGATCTGAGAAGCAGGGCCGGAAGAAAAAAGAAACCGCTATGGGCTTCGCCGTATGCTTTTAGATGTGATCTTTCTCTTAAGGTTGACTTTGAAGTCTCTTTGTGGATAATGAAGAGTATTTTGCGGTTTTGATATCATTTTCACGGTATCTTTGAACGCGGTGAGGACAATAAAAAAAAGGAAGCCAGCATTTGAGGAACCTTACACGAACAGAAGCAAAGATCAACGCGAAGATGGGGAAGGCTATACATGATCACGGCCTTATTCAGAGCGGCGATCGCATACTGGTAGCCGTTTCGGGGGGTAAAGACAGCCTCGCCCTGCTCTATATGCTGGAAAAGATACGTTGCTGGGCGCCGGTAGAATTTACCGTAAGCGCGGCGCATGTTACCACCGATCTTAAAGGGGAAGGCTTTTCGAGCCGGGAGGAGCTCGAGCAGGTATTTCGGAGCCTGGATATCGACCATTTTTTCCCACATGCCAGCGTATTAGACGAGAACGGCGAGACGTCTTGTTTCTGGTGTTCATGGAACAAAAGGAAAGCTCTTTTTGATCTTGCCGAAATCGGATCTTTTAATAAGATAGCCTTAGGGCATCACAAAGACGACATAGTACAGACGGTTCTTTTAAACCTCCTGTTCAAAGGCGAGATATCGGCTATGAACCCCAGACAGGAACTTTTTAACGGAAAGCTCGTTCTTATCCGGCCGCTGTGTTATGTAGAGGAAAGTCTTACTGAGCTTTACGCCGAGGAAAAGGGCATGCCGGGACGGAGTGAATGCTGTACCATCGGCGAGAGATCAAAACGGAAAGCGGTAAGAGAAATGTTGGAGCGTTTAGAAAAGGAAACTCCCGGAACGAACATAAAAACAAATGTTTTTAATGCGATAAGCCGGATAAAAAGCGAATATATAGGTTTGGAAAAAGAAGCGGACGATCATGAAGTTCCCGTGCTTTTGGGGACAGAGTTTTCTTTTGATGCTAAAAAAAATAAGGGATATTAAATGAAAGTGCGATTAGCGGGATTTAATGTGGATGCTGAGGTTCTTGATGAATTGCGAAAAATGTCGGGAGACCGGGAAGATATCACCCCGGAAGTTCTTTCCGCGGCGTATGCCAGGATAAGCCGTGACGGAAGGCCGGTAGAGGAGATAAGACGGGAAGCCCGACTTGAGGTTGAGAGGGCAAGAAAGTCTAACTCGGCTATTATTTTCAAGATGGGGCATCATTCCGTGGCGGAACACGCGGTATTTAACCTCGACATACAGGGGATATCACGGATAGCCATGGAAGAATTAGAAAAATTCCGGCTTTCTTCGTATACCGAAAAATCGCAGAGGTATATAACCCTCGGCAACGATCTTGTTGTTCCCGAAGAGATCAAAAGCGACCGACTTAGGGATGTTTTTATAAAAACCGTACAAAGCCAGAACGAGGCGTACTTACGGTTTTTTAGCAAGCTCAAAGAGCTTGTTTTTGACGAGTTTAAGGAACTGGCCGCGGATGAGAAAAATCACAATCTTCTTGAAGGGTGGGCAAAAGAGGACGCGAGGTATGTAACGGCGCTGGCAACAGGATCGCAGGTAGGGCAGACCGTTAATGCCAGGACACTTGAGCTTATTTTGAGAAGGTTCGCCTCACACGGGCTTTCCGAGATAAGATCTCTAGGGAAAGCCATATACGGACAGATCTCGGGCGTGGCGCCGTCGGTGGTGCTTTTTCACGAAGCTAATAATAGAGACCTTAAGACATATGCCGGGCTCAAAGATCTGGCCTGCGCTATGATAGAAGCCGTCGGGTCATCGGGAGGGGGAGATGATGTGGAACTGGTAGAGTTTACTCCTGACGGGGATGTTGTTATTGCCTCTTCGCTTTTGCACACTTCAACGGACCTTGACTATAACGCCTGCTTGGCTTGCGCGCGCGGCCTTTCAAAGAGTAGGACAATGGATATATTCAAGGCCGCGTGGAGAAATATGGAGTTTTATGATACTATGCCGAGGGAATTTGAATATGTTAATCTTACCTTTAACGTTACTCTCTCGGCGGCATGTTTCGGACAGCTTAAACGTCATCGCATGGCTACTATTACATCCCAAGGCTATGAACCGTCCCTTGGCGTGACTATTCCCCAGTCTTTCAAGAAGGCCGGCCTTGAAAAAGATTTCAGGCAGATAGTTGCCCGGGCGGAGGAAGTTTACGGGCAGATAAAAAAAGAGAGCCCCCTGGCGGCGCCGTACGCATTGACCAACGCTCACAGGAAACGCGTTCTGATACGGGTGAATGCCCGCGAGCTTTACCACATATCGCGTCTCAGGGAAGACGCGCATTCACAGTGGGATATACGGGCTATCGCCTCGGAGATGACCCATAAAGCGAGAGGGGTAATGCCGATGATATTTGCTTTCGCCGGCGGCAAGGATAAGTTCGGTGAGATACGAGCTAGAATATTTGGAGAATGACGCTGAGGCCCGCGGGCCATTATAGGAGAGAGTATGTTTCTTTTTTTGAATTTGCCGGCAAAGATCGTGAGGCTATTCGATTCCAACTATTCCTCCGGGGAAGTAGCGGCAGGGGTGTGCATGGGCATGTTCATGGGCTTTCTTCCTTTGAACGGGCCGTTTGCCGTAATTTTGTTCGCCTGTTTCTTTGTTTTCCGCATAAACCGGCTGGCCGCTATGATGGTCCTGCCCGTCTTCAAACTTATATATTTTCTGGGGTTTTATAAAATTGCCGATATGGCCGGAGGCCTCATTTTGATAGACGCGGGGTTCCTGGCCGGTTTTTGGCGAGTAGTGACACATTTTCCGGTATTGGCGCTCTTAGAGCTTAACAATACGCTGGTTGCCGGGGGGATAGCGGTGTGCTCGATACTGACTGTGCCTTTGTATTTCATGTCAAAAAGATCCGTCGAGATGGCTCGAGAGAAGTTTTTCGACCGGATAAAGGGTTCACGGATCCTACTCTGGTTTAAGAAATTACCTGTTATCAATAAGCTC
>CAYMBK010000222.1:0-4702 GCA_964388645.1 uncultured Planctomycetia bacterium
GAAAATATCCTGGGAAGATTTCACTACTATAACACGGGTGAGTACGGAGGCGAAGGCCTTAAGATAAAGGTTCCCGAAGGGAATTTCTATGTTCTGGGGGATAATAGCGCTAATTCTATGGATTCCAGGTACTGGGGTTTTGTTCCGGATGATAACCTTGTGGGAAAGGCGTTTGTGATACATTGGCCTCCTCGAAGGATAAGGCTGCTGTCAGGGGCATAGGTCTTCTTGGCAAAAAACGGGGTTTTGCGGGAGTGATCAGATGAACTGGGCGAATAAAGTTACTATGTTGAGAATAGTGCTGGTTCCTGTTTTTATAATGGCCGTTCTCTATCATAGATTGAATCTGGCCTTGGTTTTGTTCGTTGTTGCCGCCTTCACGGACGCTATGGACGGATATCTTGCAAGGGCATTCGACCAGAGGACAAAACTGGGCGCGACGATAGATCCGATCGCGGATAAACTACTTATTATGAGCGCCTTTGTGAGCCTAAGCATTGTTTCCGGGCTGCCGGAATATCTGCGGATGCCGATCTATGTTCCAGTGGTGATCATATCGAGGGATGTCATAATCCTTCTGGGGGCCGGGATCATCTATTTGAATAACGGCGCCATAGTCATAAGGCCCACGATCATAAGTAAGATAACGACTTTTTTCCAGATGTTGACCATAATATCGGTTCTTATCAAATTTGTTTATGCCGGATGGATATGGAACACGGCTGTATTTTTAACGGTGATCTCGGGGCTCGACTATATAAGGTCGGGAGCGGAGCAGGTGAATGGCAGAACACAATAGAACGCGGACGATATGTATAGTTGGCAGGCCCAATGTCGGGAAGTCTTCTCTTTTTAACTGTCTTCTGGGGGAGAGAAGAGCGGTAACCTTGGAGCAGTCAGGCACTACGCGTGATCGTGTAGAAGGATGTATGAGGGTCGGCAAACATTCCGTAAAGCTTATTGATACCGGAGGCCTCGACATTTCGGTCAAGGACGATATCTCATCCCAGGTAAAAGATCAGGTTTTCTACGCGATGCGGGAGGCCGATGCCATATTGATGGTTGTCGACCTGAAGGACGGCCTGACCGGAGGGGATATAGAGGTTGCCGGGATGCTCCGTAAATTAAGTAAGGACGTAAAGGTCGTGGCAAACAAGGCCGATAATGATGAGATGGCCGGGTCGTTATTTGATTTTTATCAACTGGGATTCGGCGATCCGGAAGCGGTTTCCTGTGTGCACAGGCGGGGTATCAGAAAACTTAAGAACCATATACTGGAGCAGGTGAAAAAAGAAGGAAGAACAGGCGCAGAGGAAAAGACCGGCGTTCTCAAGATAGCTATTGTAGGCAGGCCAAATGTCGGGAAGTCTTCTTTTCTGAACAGCCTTCTCTCCCGCAAACACGCGGTCGTAAGTGACATCCCCGGGACCACCCGGGACGCGACCGATACGTTATTTACGGTAGACGGGGAGCATTACATGCTCATTGATACCGCGGGCATCAGGCATAAAAGAAAGGTCACTTTGGCGGTGGATACATTCAGCATGATGAGGTCACATGAAGCTGTCAGGAGATCCGATGTAACGGTTTTAATGCTTGACGCGAAGGATGGGGTGACAAAGGACGACCTGATGATACTTGACCACATTGAAGATTCCGGAAAAGGATGTCTTCTTGTTATAAATAAGTGGGATCTCTCTGAAGGGGAATTCGGGGTTAGTGTCGAAGAATACCGCAAGGGGCTTATTTACGCGGCGGATAGAATAGGAAAATATCCGATGATATTCGTTTCATCGGTTACGGGAAAGAATGTTATTTCCAGCTTGTCTATGTTGCAAACCCTTAATGTGAACCTTGACATGAAGGCGTCCACTCCCTTTTTAAATAAAATATTCGAGAAGTTCGATCCTTCCAGGGTCTCAGTGCCTCGAAGCCAAAGAAAACCGAACTTTCTTTATATCGTGCAGAGTGGAACAAGGCCGGTTGAGTTCAAATATTTCGTCAGTAATCCGATGGATGTTACGAACTCCCATGAAAGCTTTATTGAGAACCGTCTTAGGGAAAATCTTCCTCTCAAGGGGATACCCATAAAGTTGATCTTTGCCAGGTCGCGCAGAGAAAAAACAGATAAACACTGAACGAGGAAGGTATTATGTTATTCGTTATTTTTTCGGTATTATCAGCTTATATTGTGGGGTCTATTCCAACGGCCTTTGTTTTAGGCAAGGTATTGAAGGGCGTTGATATCAGGCAGCATGGCAGCGGTAATGTCGGAGCTACGAACGCGATGCGTGTGATCGGTCGCGGGGCCGGCCTTTCTGTTTTTGCCGTGGATTCCCTTAAGGGTTTTGCGGCGGTAACATTTCTTCCGGCGGTCGTAAACGACTTTTTCCCCGGAGATCTTTACGGTAACAGCGGCTTTTACCTTATACTTGCCGCAGCTGTGGTCTCGGGTCATATTTGGACTTGTTTTTTGTCGTTCAAGGGCGGAAAGGGGGTTGCCACCACCGCTGGAGCGATGTTAGGGCTTTATCCGGCCATATTCTTCGCGGGACTTGTGGTATGGGTACTTTTCTTTTACCTTTGGAAATATGTTTCTCTTGCCTCCTTAGCGGCAGCTGTTTCGCTGCCTTTGGTTTCGGTATGTACGAACGAAGACCTTATAACAACTTCTTTTATGGTGCTATTGTGTTTTCTGGGTATTTACTCACACAGAGAGAACATTAAGAGGCTGATCAAAGGAACCGAGAGGAAAGCTATTAGGCATCAAAAAAGCTAGTTTTTTTCTCTTGCTTTTTTCCAGGTATCAGGTATACTGAAATTGTTAGGGTTCCCGAAAGGGATTTTTTAAATTAAACTTATTGAAGAGTTTTAAAAAGGATACGAAAAGTCATGAAAAAGATTATTCATCGAGATGTTTTTAGGTCAAGTCCGAGAAAAAGAGAAGTTTCTGTTGATGAAACGATAAACAGGAACGGAACGATGGTACGTAAAAAGAAAAGTTGTAAGTATTTCATAAGGGACGCGAAAAAATTTGACAACTTAAATGATCTTGAAAATTGGATCGATCAGCAAAAAATACAGGGTTTGAGTAAAAGTAGCCATGTTTTCAGAGAACTCAACACCGATAACGGCACCAACAAAGTAATATGCAAGGTCATGGGGGAATTTTTTGCTATCCGGAAAATGACAGCTTTCAGAATATTATATGTAAATGAGATCAAAGTGGAACTTGATACCAATATGGTTCGAAGCGAATAGGGGGAGGGGGGTATGAGAATTTATGAATTGGGAAAAATAAGATGGACGGTACTTGCTGCTGTTTTTTTGAAACTTAGCACGATAAAATTGCGGCTTTTTTTTATGGAATTTGCGGCACGGATCTGACTCCCAAGGCTGCCTTTTGGGCAGTCCTTACCTCCCGAAAGAGGAAAGCGGTGTGTAGCTGTTTTCCTCTTTCTCTTTTTGTATGCCGGCATCAGGAGTGAAAGGTGTTTTACGTAAATGAAGTTAATGTCGTTTTCATCTAGAGGGATCACTGATGTGAGGAAAACAGGAGGGCGCTATGATCCTCGCGAGGGTGACCTTACGACCGTACGACGCGATTGACTATAAATATCATCTATGTTACACTCTATAGTCAATTATGAAGAAGATAAGCGTAATAGGGGACGGCGGCTGGGGGACGGCACTAGCTATCCTCTTAAATTCAAAGGGTTTAGACGTAACACTGTGGAGCGCTTTTCCCGAATATGCGGAGCGGATCAGGGCTGAGCGTGAAAATGTCAAATTTTTGAAGGGAGTTTTACTGCCTGAGAAAATAAAGATAGTGTCCGATGTTTCCGCCGTTGCTGGATCGGACATTACTTTTTTTGCCGTCCCTTCCGAATATCTGAGAAAAGTTGCCGAAAGGTTCCGGGGAACGGAACTTGGAGATATAGTCAGTGCGACAAAAGGGATCGATAACGATTCTCTTAAAATGGCATCCGGCGTTCTTTCTGAATATTTTTCGGAGAAAGAAATATCCGTGCTGTCGGGCCCTAGTATTTCGGGTGAAGTTGCCCGTGGTATGCCCACAGCCGTTGTTGTGGCCTCGGCGGGCGGGAAATGCGAGGATGTGAGGTCTGTGATCATGACGGAGAATTTCAGGGTATACACCTCGAGGGATATCATCGGCGTCGAGCTCGGGGGAGCGGTGAAGAACGTCATAGCGATAGCCGCAGGGATATCCGATGGGATGGGTTTTGGAACAAATACCAAAGCAGGGATTCTGACACGCGGCCTTGCCGAGATAACCCGGCTTGGATACAGGATGGGAGCTAAAAGCGAGACTTTCCGGGGACTGAGCGGGCTTGGAGACCTGGCCACAACATGCATAAGCTGTCAAAGTAGGAATCGCTGGTTTGGGGAAGAAATAGGCAAGGGGGCTAAAGCTGCAGAAGTAAGGGGAAAGACCGAGATGGCTATAGAGGGAGAAAAAACCTCTCTGTCTGTTTTTAGGCTTTCAGAGAAATATGGGGTGGATATGCCCATATCCAGGAAAGTGTACGAGATAATCTACGAGAAAGCCGATCCGGTATCGGCTGTCAGAGAGCTTATGACAAGAGGAGCGAAACAGGAAGATTATTGCTGAAAAGAAAAGTCGGGACGTAGCGCAGTCTGGTTTAGCGTACTAGTCTGGGGGACTAGGGGTCGTGGGTTC
>CAYMBK010000223.1:0-2773 GCA_964388645.1 uncultured Planctomycetia bacterium
ATGTCGGGCAGAAAACCCATGTCAAGCATCCGGTCGGCTTCATCCACAACAAGTATCTCTATATTTGAAAGTTTTATTGTCTTCTGGCCTACATGGTCCATAAGCCTTCCGGGAGTAGCTATCAGCACTCTCGGTTTTTTCTTCAGATCCGAACGCTGCTTATCCATTGAAGCTCCGCCGATTATTACGACCGTTCTCAGTCCGAACGCCGGTGCGATCTTTTTAAAAGTCTCGTCTACCTGCAAGGCAAGTTCTCGTGTCGGAACAAGAACAAGACATCGCCCCTTTTTCTGCAAAAGGCCCTGAACGCTCGGTATCGCAAAAGCAAGGGTCTTTCCTGTTCCGGTCTGAGCCACTCCGATCACGTCTGCCCCCTCTATCGCGGCCGGGATGGCCTTGCTCTGTATGGGAGTAGGTACGCTGAATTTCATCCTGTCCAGAAGGTCCAGCACCTTGGGCGCTATCCCCATGTGGTAGAACGAACTGTTATTCTCTTGATGCATTGTCATAATTTTTTCCTTTTTTCTCCGTGTTATTGTTTTCCCTTTTCTTTATGCGGGCTTTTATCTCTATTTCCTGAATGCCGATAGAACGACCATCAGGGAAAAACCCATAAGCGCCGCTCCCGCCAGCCTGTTAAAAAGAAGCAGCACCGAGTCCTTAAATCTGGTTCTTAAAGCGTTTACCGACGCGCTTAGTATAAACCAGCATATCATTGCCCCGGCAACTATCCCGGCCACTATCGCTGTAGCATCCAAAAGTCCGGTTCCGGGAGATCCTAATCCCAGTGCCGCGAAAATGGCCCCAAAAATAACTACAGTGACCGGATTTGTTAATGTGACCATGACCGCCGAGATGTAATACTCGGCTAAGTTACTTTTTTTGCCCTGGCCGCCTGAAATAACCGGTTTCGACAGAGCTACTTTTATCCCTATGGCAGCAAGGAATATCCCGCCGGCAAGAGAAAACCAAACACTGTTGGCAGATAAAAAAGATGTTATGAACCGCACACCATAAGCCGCCACCGCCGCGTAAAACCCGTCTCCTGTAACCGCTCCGAGACCTGAAACGAACCCCGCCATACGACCGCCTGAAAGAGTCCGATTCACGCACAGTATCCCGACAGGGCCCACCGGTGCGGCTATAAGAAAGCCTATGATCAGGCCTCTCATGAAAAATACATGTTCCATCTTAAGTTTCGTCCGGTAAAAACCCGGTCCGGGTTATTCTCCGCCGGAAAAGACCACTACACGCTACCACTTAATACCCCGAAGGTCAATGTTTTTCGGCTTTTATGCCTGTTCCCGGGTGTAGATGCTACCGTGACCCGATTATTTGTCGAAAAATACCGTCAGATCAGAGATACCGCCACGCTCATTGCCGTAGAAAGAAGCCTGGAAACTATCTGACCTGTTTTTTTCTTATTCTCTCTCCTCTCAAGTTCATTTACAAGCCTCTGCATCCCGATCACATAAACTATCTTCTTTGCGTTTTCCGCCTCGCTCAGAGACCTGAACCCCGAGTCTCTTGCGGATTTTTCCCGAAGCTCATTGTACGTCTTTATGAGATCCGCCTCAAGCCAAAGCTTAAGGTCAATTGCCTCAAAAACTATCTGCTCAAACACTCCCGAAGATATTATGTATTCCGTCTTCCTTTTCTCGAGCTTTTCCAGCTGCTCCTGTAAAGTAAGTGCTTTGGCTATCTCTTCGGCCCTGCCCTGGGTGGGTACGTTATATGTCATCACCACCGCTTTAAGTGCCTCCTCATCGCTAAGCCCTTTAAAATCGCTATATTCCCTGCCCTCTATCCTGTAAGTATGCGGCAATTTTGTGCTCGCGCATCCCTGCGAGAACACACAGAAAACTACAGCTATAAGGATAGTAATGGAAGTGCCGATATACCCGGCATGGGGGCATCGTTTACTTTTTATCATACAAAAAAACAGCGGCTGCCGCGCCGGCCAAAGCGAAAATACCTATAGCTATTCCCGGCGAAGACAAAAGAGGGCATGTTCCTGAGGCACATTTCCCCGCAAAAACCATAACAGCCCCCGCAAAACCCCCTATAAGCGCCCCTAAAACTATCTTCATCCTCTTCTCCATAAAACCCGTTCCGGCTGTATCGACAAAATCATCCCGCCGAATCAACCCTCTCTCGGTCCCTTTCCCGGAATAAAGTCTCGACTCCGTCTCTAACCCACCGTACTTGCCCGCGTTCTTTCCCTCTCGACCTATATCCTGTCCAAAAGCTCTTTCTTTTTTGTCAAAAACTCTTCTTCCGACAATACTCCCTTGTCTTTAAGGGCCTGCAGCCTCTCTATCTTTTCATAGATATCTATCGCTGTTTCCGTCCGGGAGCCGTTCTCCCCCGGCGCCGCACGATCCAGCTTTTTCGCAGAAGCTTCTTGCGTATGGAGCCGAGGTTCGAGAGCTCCGCTGTCATCCTTTCTCGCCGCCGGAACCTCCCTCGTCCGTTTTTTCCCTCCTATGATCCTGGCGAACAAAGCCGTAAATATCGCCGTAACAACGACCACTAACAACAGCTTCATAAGGTCCGTCTTATCCTGTCCTAAAACGCCTGCCTTCAAAGGCGGAGGGGCCTTGTCAGCCTCAGCCATGTCCCTTGCGGCTATTCTCCCCGGTGAGCTATAACTCTCGAGCCCCATTTCCCTTCGAACGTTTGCCCGAAGCTCCGCGTGCATATCGTCCAAAGCCCTTGTTTGAGCCTGGCAAAAACAAGGGCTTTGGACGATAAGCACGCGGAGCTTCGGGCA
>CAYMBK010000224.1:0-2645 GCA_964388645.1 uncultured Planctomycetia bacterium
ACGCGCTCTCACCACGATGTCACGACCCGAAAAATGAAATTCTAAATCATTGAGGATCAATGCTTCATTTATGCTTCCCGCGCCCTTACCCGCAATGGATGTCCGTTTACCCCCCAGTATCTTTGGGGCGATAAAAAAAATAAATTCGTCGGCTAGCCCTCCGTCCACAAGTGCTCCCGCCAGCTCTCCCCCTCCCTCGGACATTATGCTCACTATCCCTCTCTCGGCCATTCTAAACATCAGATCTTTCAGGTCCACTCTGCCTTTTCGACTTTTGGCAAAGACCACATCCACTCCTTCCTTCCGTGCGATCCTCGCCGTTCTTTTTACGGGAGCGGAGGAAGTGGTCACAAGAATAAGCGGCGCTTTTTTAGCTGTAGCCACTAACCTGGAATCTTCGGGAATTCTGCATTTCGAATCAAGGACTATCCTTGCCACTTTTTTTCCCGAGCGATTTTGGGCTAACAGCGTTGGATCGTCCTTTAGAACGGTATTCACGCCGACCATCACAGCATCCATGGAAGACCTTAGTTTTTTAACATACCTTCGTGAGTGCGCCGAAGATATCCATTTTGAAGTGCCGTCAAATGCCGCCGTTTTTCCGTCCAGTGATTGCGCGAGCTTCACGGTGAGGTAGGGGATGCCCCTTGTGATAAATTTTACATAGGCCCTGTTAATAAAAGCCGCTTCTTCGCCGCAGATGCCTACGTGCACATCTATACCCGCTTGCCGCAATTTTCGTATACCGCGTCCCGAGTTGATCCTGTTCGGATCTTTCATTGCTATATAAATTTTTGTGATGCCGCTCTTTATGATAGCTTCCGTACACGGAGGGGTCCTGCCGTAATGATCACATGGCTCAAGGTTGACGAACATTACCGACCCTCTTCGCGCGCGTTTCAAGTTCTTTATGGCCATTGCCTCGGCATGTGGAAAACCCGCTTTCAGGTGATAGCCTTTTGCTATTATTTTTCCGGATGAGACTATAACAGCTCCCACCATAGGATTTGGAGAAGTTCGTCCTTCCCCTTTTTTCGCGAGATCCAGCGCGGCGCGCATATATTTCTCAGCTTCCCTGGCCGTCATCTCAACAACCCCGGTCCCTTATCTTTGCCGACTCTTCCCTGAGAGCTTCTACCGTTTTAATATCTACGGTAGCCCTCCCCATAAGTATCCTTCCTGAAGCCATCCCATGGCAATCTGATCCACCTGTCACTATGAGGCCGTACTTTTCCGCTATAGAAACATATTTTTTAGTTTCGACTGGGCGATGTTTTATGTGGTAGGCTTCCACTCCCCGGAGGCCCGCCGCTACATAGTCGGGAAAAAATTCATCGCTCCCCATAGTGCCGGGATGCGCCAGAACGGGGACTCCGCCCGAAGCCCTTATCATCGATATCGCCGCGGTAAAATCCAACCTTACATGCCTCAGGCAACACGGTTTGCCGTTGCCCAGATATTTGTCAAAAGCCTCATGCGTATTCGCGACAAAACCTTTCTCCACCAGCATCCGGGCAAGATGCATGCGCCCTATCGTGCCGTCAATAACATTTTCAAAAAAATGCTTTTCATCGAGATCCATTCCATTATCTTTTAATAACTTAAGGATGCTCTTTATTCTCTCTACGCGGTTCTCTTTCATTTTCATCAAGGTCCCGGCAAGGTCACTATTATCCAGGTCTATGAAATACCCCAGTAAATGTATCTCTTCATTTCCCGCCGCCGCCGATATCTCAACTCCGGGCACTATCTCTATATCCTTACCGCGCGAGGCATCGATCGCGGGCAATACCCCGTCCATACAGTCATGGTCGGTCACTGCTATGGCTCCGAGGCCCATTTCCGCGGCTTTTTCCGTGACTTCTCGGGGAGTAAGAACTCCGTCTGAAAAGGTCGTATGTAGATGCAGGTCCGCTCGTTGTGAAAGATCTTTCAGCATTTATCTTCTCCGATCTCTGATCGGCTTATGCGATCGAGTATACCGTTAACGAATTTCCCCGAGTTCTGGTCTCCATATTTTTTTGCCATCTCAATAGCTTCGTTTATAGCCACCTTAGGCGGTATGTCCCCGTTGAACATGAGCTCAAACGCCGCTACCCTTATGATGTTACGGTCGATGGTGGCCATCCTGCCTATTTCCCAATTGTCCGCGTAGGAGGCAATGGCAGAATCTATCTCTCCCATATTAGCCGATACTCCCGTAACGAGGTTCTCGGCATAAAGCCTCACTTCATCGTTTTCCGGCCCATGGCTTTCCCAGAATTTACTTTCCGCCTCACCTATAGGTTCATCTGTTATCTCGTGAGCATACAGTATTTTAAGCGCTATTTCCCTGGAAAGTGTGCGTTTTCTCATATTTCCTCTTCTGTTTTTACATCGCCGCGCTTTAAAGCATCTTATACAGGTTGCACATTTCTACCGCTGTCATGGCGGCGTCCCTTCCTTTATTCCCGCTTTTTGTGCCGGCCCTGTCTATGGCCTGGTCAAGATTATCAGCGGTTATAACCCCAAAAACACAGGGCATATCGGAATTCATACCCACCGACGCGATCCCCTTAGCAGTTTCTGAGGCTACAAGGTCGAAATGTGGGGTTTCTCCCCTGATTATGGCTCCCAGGCATATTATGGCATCATATTTTCCCCCG
>CAYMBK010000225.1:0-5655 GCA_964388645.1 uncultured Planctomycetia bacterium
TATGGCCGGAAGAGGCAGGCCTACAACCGGCATAAAACCTATTGTCATTGATACGTTCACGAAAACCTGAAAAGCCAATAAGGTCACGACCCCTATTGCTATTACCCTGGCGGTGACGTCTTTGGTCGATGACACTATCCGTAGCCCTCTCCATACGATCACGGAAAAAAGGCCGACAACCAAGATCGCCCCCGCGAGTCCCCATTCTTCTCCTATAACCGAAAAAATGAAATCTGTATGCCTTTCCGGCAGGAACCTGAGATAATTCTGCGTGCCGTTGAACAGGCCTTTACCGAAAAGGCCGCCTGAACCTATGGCTATCTTAGACTGGATTATTGTGTATCCCGCCCCCAGAGGATCCAGATCAGGGTTTATAAAAACAAGTAGCCGTGACCTCTGGTAATCTTTCAATAACCCCCAAAAAACGGGCATCATTACAAGGCCGGAGATCATGCTCCCGGCTATATACCTGATCTTCTCTCCCGAAATAAAAAGACAAGCGAAAAGTATGGGCACTAAAACCAGAGCTGTTCCCAGATCCGGCTGAAGGAATATAAGCAGCATCCCGGGAGCGACTATCAGGGCACTTCCCGCGAAGTTCCCGAAAGACCCTCTTTTTTCTCTTCTCTCTCCCAGAAAGTACGCCAAAGCCAGTATAACCGTTATCTTAAGAAATTCCGAAGGCTGCACAGACAAAGGCCCCAAACTCACCCACCTTCTCGCCCCGTATCGCTCTCCGCCGAGAACAAGAAGAAAAACCAGCGCCGCCAGGCTCAGCAGATAAAAAGGATACGCGTAGTTGACCAGTCTTCTGTAGTCCATATTCGCGGCGATAAAAAGGCCCGCGAAACCGATGACAACCCATAAAAGTTGGCGTAACGCCATACCGCTCAACATCCAGAAAGGAGTTGCCTGATCCCATGTCGCAGAGTTCACGAAAAGTACCCCCAGAAGAGATACCGCCACGGCGGCGCCTAAAAGGACCTTATCTATTCGCCCTCTACGCTGCATCATCATATTAGCCCTATCTCCCGTGCCTTATTGAATATTTTTCCCGCTGTTTCAGCGGCAAAATATCCTCCTTTTCCACCGTACTCATCGAAAACCACAACGGTAAGCTTCGCGTTGTCAAATGGAGCGAATCCCATAAACCATCCGTGGTCCTCGTTCCGCGAGGTCTGCGCGGTTCCGGTCTTGCCGGAAACAACAAAGTCCTTCTGTAAAGCTTTCTTGCCCGTGCCTCTTCTGTCATTCACAGCCAGGCGCATCCCATCTCGAACGCTATCAAGGTTTTTTTTAGATATACCCAGAGACACCTTCTCCGCCGCTCCCACCCTCACCCCCTCTATTTTTTCGACGATGTAAGGCTTTATCAGATATCCCCCGTTCGCCAGCACCGATGCCATGCGCGCTACCTGTAAAGGTGTAGCCAGAAGATATCCCTGCCCTACCGACAGATTCAGGGTCTCCCCTGCGTACCACGGCTCTTTCATCGTTTTCTTTTTCCAAGCTTCCGATGGAAGCAGCCCGGACGCTTCGAAGGGAAGATCTACCCCCGAACGTGAACCTATCCCCATCTTTGATGCCTGTTCGGCGATCTTGTCCGCTCCCAGAAGAAGCCCTACTCTCCAGAAAAACACATTACAGGAAACCTTAATGGCCTCTCGCAGGTCTATATCTCCATGCCCATTTTTATACCAGCAATGAAACGTCCTGCCGCCGGAAACCAGGCTGCCATCACATCTCAAAAAGGTCTTATCGTTAATAACGCCCGATTCAAGAGCCGCCACGGCCATAACCGGTTTAAAAACAGATCCGGCCGGATATGTTCCCGAAACTGCACGGTTCACAAGAGGATGATGCTTGTCCCCGAGGAATCCCGACACCTCTCTGCCTCTTGAGCTATCCACAAAAGCGTTCGGATCGAACGAAGGCGCGCTGGAAAGAGCGAATATCTCTCCGGTTTTCGGAGAGATCGCGACGATAGCGCCCCGTCGGCCTTCGAGCAGACTGTCACAGAATTCCTGCAATCTTATGTCTATGGTAAGCTGAAGGGATTTTCCGGGAACAGGTTCTTTAAGCCCCAAAACCCTTACCTCTCGCCCTCTATTATCCACTTCTACCTGTTTACCGCCGTGTTTACCCCTTATGTAGTCGTCATAGTGCCTCTCCAGCCCGGACCTCCCCATAAGGTCGTTCATCCTGAACCCGTAAGGTTTAAGGCGCTGAAACTCCTCCCTGTTTATCAACCCCACGTAACCCAGAACATTCGAGCAGGAGCTTCTTTTCAGATAGCGTCTTCTAGTCGTCACTTCCAGAAAAATACCCGGGTACTCCGTTCCCATCTCTGATATACGTATAGCTTTTTCAATACCCACATCTTCGGCTATCGTATGCGATATGAACGGCTGTAGTTCGGTTTCCTTGAGCTTCTGATAGACGGCTTTTTCCTCTATACCCAGAACCTCCGAAAGGCCCCTTATGAACATAGCATCAGTCGCTTTTGCCGCGCGCTTCAGTGATACGTTAAATGAAAGCTCATCTTTGGCTATGTCTGAACCGTTCCTGTCGTATATTGTCCCCCTAGGCGCGGGCAGGGGGACTACCCTCAACCTGTTGTTCTCGGACATTGCCCTGTACTTCTCATGCATGACCACCTGCACGAACACCAGTCCTGTGAAAGTAACGAGAAGAAGCCCGAGCATCAGGCCTGACAGGATCTTTTCTCTTTTCATTTTATTCCTCCGATCCCAGGATCGATGACCATAGACGGAAAATGAAAGGCGTGAATAAAGCCGTAAGGAATATTTGCCATCTGTATTCCGCCAGCACTCCCGCGAAAGAGACGTCAACCCCGTAAAATGAACTTAAGTATGTCGCCTGGGCAAAAAGAACAAATACCGATGCGAGTATGACCGATACGACATGGAACAGCGGGTTGAACCTATAGAACATCGAGGAGAACGCCGCGGCCGCGTACGCCGAGACGGACAATGCGAACATATCAGGGCCTATGGTCCCGGAAGAAAAACAGCCTCTTAAGAATCCGGCGGTCAAACCCAAAGCCGCACCTTCGAAAACGCCTAAAAAAATCCCCGAGAACACCGTGATCATAACCATCAAGTCGGGAGAAACCCGGAAGTATTTCAGCGCGAACAACTGCGCTACCAACGATATGACAAGCGTGATGTACGCTCCGGAACTATTTTTCATTTTTTAAGAATACCGTGTCTTTCGGCTAAAATGTCATTTAAGGCAAAGAACCTCTTCCTGGTCGTAGGCATCGGCTTCAGGTCGCAAGAAAGCGTTCTTAAAAAGGCCCGTGTTGTTCTTTTCGACAAATACGACCTTACCGATGACTATGCCCTTGGGAAACTCTCGGCTATAGCCCGAAGTAACGACTACCTCTCCGGGCTTAACATCGGAATCCAAGGGAAGATAACTCATCCGGGCATGGCCTTTGCCGTCCCCTTCGACAACTCCGTGTAAGCGGCTTTCTCTCAACATTCCTCCGGCGCGAAATCCAGGATGTGTAACGAGCATCACCAAAGCGTTATCCGTATGGACTTCATCAACTTTGCCTACCAGCCCTTTCGCGCTGCACACGGCAGATCCTCTTTTCAATCCGCTAGAAGAACCCTTGTTCACAGTAAAAGATCCGATCCAATTATTGGGATCGCGCGCGATAACTTCAGCCGAAACGGTTTCGTACCCTATGCCGCTTTTGAACCCCAGAAGGTCCTTAAGACGCGTATTTTCCAGGATGAGATCGTTATTGCGTTCCATTTCAAGAGAGATCCGGGCCACCTGCTCCTTTAAGGCCATGTTTTCCGAGACAAGCGCGCTCTTGGATCTCGCGTGGTCACGCACGGCGTCAATAACTACAAGAGGAGCGGTTACTAACTTTATTGTTATGCCCTTGAGAGTGTGGAAAAAGGAAGGGAAGATCAGAAAACACAATACCACCGTTAAAGGTATGGCTATCGCTGCAATACTGCTTTTTCTTGCGGTTTTTTTCGGCACATCGTTCAGCTAAAGGTTATTTGTGAAGACTGGTTCCTATAGTAAGCCTTTTGAGGTATTTTATCTCGCTAAGGACTTTCCCCGTTCCCAGGGCCACGGCAGTGAGAGGGTCATCAGCCAGATGCACCGGCAAGCCCGTTTCTTCCGATATGAGTTTGTCTAATCCTCTCAGAAGCGAACCGCCGCCGGCGAGTATTATTCCTTTCTCCATAAGGTCGGCTGAAAGCTCGGGAGGGGTTCTTTCCAAAGTTATTCTGACAGCTTCAACTATCTGCGCCACCGGTTCCGCCAAAGCTTCCCGTATCTCGTCGCTGTTAATGGTCGTCATCTTGGGAAGGCCGGCAACCAGGTCCCTGCCTCGTACTTCCATGGTTACTTCCTGTTCCATAGGATATGCCGAACCAGTTCTTATTTTGATCTCTTCCGCGGTTCTTTCCCCGATCATCAGGTTATAGGTGCGCTTCATGTAATTTATTATCGCGTCATCCATCTCATCTCCGCCTATCCGGATAGACTTGGAGAAAACCACTCCGGCAAGGGATATTACCGCCATTTCCGTCGTCCCACCGCCGATATCTATCACCATGTTCCCGGAAGGCTCCTGTATGGGCAACCCAACACCGATCGCCGCCGCGACAGGTTCCTCTATCATGTAGACCTCTCTGGCTCCGGCATGCATTGCCGAGTCCTTTACCGCTCTTTTTTCAACTTCCGTTATACCTGAGGGAACGGCTATTACAACGCGCGGCCTCACAAGCCTGCGTGAATTGTGGACTTTTTTTATAAAATATCTCAGCATACCTTCCGTTATCTCGAAATCAGCGATAACTCCGTCTCTCATAGGGCGTATTGCCACTATGTTCCCGGGGGTACGCCCAAGCATTCTCTTGGCTTCCTCGCCGACGGCCAGCACGTTGGATGTCCCGGATTCTATGGCCACTACTGACGGTTCGCACAGAACGATACCCTCGTTCTTTATGTAAACCAGCGTGGACGCCGTACCCAGGTCAATGCCCATATCACTTGAGAACATCCCCAGCACATTATCCACCATCTTTGCCAGATATTGTTTTATCATATTAAACCGCCGTTTTTTAAAAAAACCCGAACTCAAGGAATGTTATCAGATGGTGCCCACTTTGTCAATCCAATTTTTGGCGATCAATAAAGTGTGCCTATCCGTTATTTTCCCAAAACCCCCCGCCGGCCGTGTTTTATCCCGCCTCTATTTTTTGCCGGGCTCACGCGCCGTCCCCTATGCTCTCAATTTCTCAAGATGGCTCACGAAAGCGGGGTATGAGGTGTCGACGCATGCGACATTCCTTACACGGCTTTCGCCTTGGCCTATAAGAGCGGCTACCGCCATGCTCATGGCTATGCGATGATCTCCGTAGCTGTCGAAATCACCGGAATGTAATTTCCCCGAGCGTCCCGGGATCACCAGAGCGCCTTTCTCTTCAAATATCTCATGCCCCATTCGATCAAGGTTCTCTGCCATACATTTCACCCGGTCACTTTCCTTGACCTTAAGCTCCCCTACGCCTTCTATTACGGTAACTCCCCGGGCGCATGCCGCCGCGACAGCCAGTATCGGAACTTCGTCTATCAGAAGCGGGATCTCTGCCGCCGGTA
>CAYMBK010000226.1:0-3476 GCA_964388645.1 uncultured Planctomycetia bacterium
CCTGACCGGAACCCTCATATATACCCTTTGTTCTGAAAAACCCGAGAAATTCTCCTCGGGCATACCTTGCCGCCCGCGGCCGGGCTCCTTTTCTTCCGTGTGCTTTTTTTGATCTTCCCTCTCCGCCTCAGGCTCAAGATCCTGGCATACCTTCACCACTTCTTCCGGAGTTGTGATGCCTTTCATGACCTTATACCATCCGTCGCGCATAAGGGTCGTCATTCCATTTTCGACGGCTTTCCGTTTTATTTCCGGAGCTGTGGCTTTTTCTATTATCAATCTCTTTATGGACCTGTCTACAATGAGTATCTCGTATATGGCCGTTCTTCCGTAAAATCCCGTGTAATTGCAATGTTCACATCCTTTCCCTCTAAAAAGCGTTATTTCCCCTCCATGGTCCAGGCCGACATTGCGCATTATACAATCCCTTATCTCCGGAGAAATATCCGTTACCGCGTCCTTGCAATTTGAGCATATCACTCTGACAAGCCGCTGGGCAAGGAACGCTTCAACGCTTGATGCCACTAAATACGGTTCTATCCCTATATCTACAAGCCTCGTAACCCCCGTAGCCGCGTCGTTAGTATGGAGCGTGGACAGTATCAGGTGGCCTGTGAGAGCTACCCTTATGGCGATATCCGCCGTCTCACGGTCTCTGACCTCTCCTACCATCATTATGTCGGGGTCATGCCTGAGCATGCTCCTGAGGCCCGTAGCGAAGGTAAGGCCCGACGCTTCGTTCACCTGTATCTGCGTTATATCGGCCATCTCATATTCGATGGGATCCTCTATGGTTATGATCTTTTTCTGGGATTTATCTACTTCGCCAAGACAAGCATATAGGGTAGTACTCTTACCCGACCCCGTCGGCCCGGTGGCGAATACTATGCCGCTCGGCCTTTTCATAAGCCCCCTGAGAATATCGATATCTTTATTCGAAAGCCCCAGACGCCCCAGGCTAAAGAACATTTTAGACGGAAGAACACGTATCACCACGCTCTCTCCGTGAGGCGTAGGTATAAATGAAACCCTCAGGTCAAGCACCTCGTCCTGGGTTTTCACTATGGCGCGGCCGTCCTGGGGCAAACGTCTTTCCACGATATTGAGGTTGCTCATTATTTTTATCCGGGACAATATCGCAGGTAAAAACCTGTCAACTTCTTCCGGCACTTTCTGGTCCTGCATCACTCCGTCTATACGATACCGTAGCCGCAGTTTCCCCCGGAACGGCTCTATATGTATGTCCGTGGCGCGTTTCTTGTAAGCCTCCAGTATTATCTGATTGACAAGCCTTATCACTGAAGCGTCTCCGGCCAGCTTTTCAACGTCTTCTATACCTCCTGTAACAGGCATATCAAGGGTTTTAACGGCATTCTCCTCTCTGGCGCTCGATACCATTTTTTCGACCGTATCGGAACCAAGGCCATATTTAGTTTTAAGCAGCTCCTGTATATGTTTCTTTTTCGCGATGACGGTCTTTATCTGATATCCCAATATCAGACGCAGTTCATCCTGGACGTTAACCGCAAGCGGTTCGTTTACCGCGATAGTAAGCATATTGCCGTCTAGCTTTATCGGGACAAAATCATAATGCCAGGTGAATTTAGCCGGAACAGCTTTTATCGCGCTCTCCTCGGGAGCCACCTCATGAAGGTTTATGAACTCAAGTCCTTCTGACTCCGCTACCATGGACAGCAGCCTGCCCTCATCCAGCAGGCCTTCCGATATGATGTAAGACTGGATAGAACATCTTCCGGAGATGGCGGCATTCTCTATGCGGCTTATCTCCTCCTCGGGGAATATTCCCCGAGCGGCGAGCATTTTGCGTAATCTTGAGTTGGATCTGCCTGTCATATTTGTTTTTTCACCTTACCTATCATGTAAAACTCTTTATCGGGCCTCTTATCCACATCACCGTTGATTATCATCTCCACGCTTTCCAGAGTCTCTTCTATAGAAACATATTCCCCTTTTTTCCCGGTGAATACCTCTGACGTTATGAAAGGCTGCGTCATGAGGTTCAAAAGTTTTGAAGCCCGCTCGAAATCCACCCTGTCAGTTTTAGAAAGTTCTTCGATGCCTATGACCTGGACTATCTTACGCAAAGATTTGTGCTTATTGAGCATCAGTATCGTCTGCTGTGCTAATTCAAAATGCCGCCTCCCCACTATGTTCAGATCAAGATTAGAGCTGGTGCTGGCAATCGGGTCTATCGCCGGAAAAAATCCCTTCTGCGCCAGGTCTCTGGATAGCCGTACCACTGAATCCAGATAACTGAAAATGGCGACAACCGCGGGATCCGTCATATCGTCCGCCGGCACGTAAACTGCCTGAAAAGCGGTAACCGACCCCCTGCCCTTGATCGACCTGATCCTTTCCTGTACCGAGCCTACCTCCGAGGCCAAAGTCGGCTGATATCCTGTTTCAGAAGGGACCCTTCCGAGCAATGTCGAGACTTCCTGCCCTCCCTGAACAAATCTGAAAATATTGTCCATAAAAAGAAGAACGTCCTTATTTTTGCTTTGTATGTACTCCGCCATAGTTATACCGGTGTTAACTATCTCATAACGGGCTCCGGGAGGTTCATTCATCTGGCCGAATACCATCATTACCTTATCAAGCAAATTATGCTCAGCGAGTTCGTAATAGAGGTCATTACCCTCCCTTATGCGCTCTCCTATCCCCGCGAAAACACATGCCCCGCTATGTTTTGTGACTATGTTGTTTATGATCTCAAGTATGATAACTGTCTTTCCGCAGCCCGCGCCGCCCAAAACACCGGTCTTACTGCCTTTAACAAGCGGAAATAGCAGGTCTATTATCTTTATCCCGGTTTCAAGTATCTGCGGCTTTTCAACCGTTTTAGATGACAAATTCCACTCCGGAATATCAGGAGGACGCCTTATCTGGCGCCTTTCCGTGGTCTCAACCGGAGGTTTGTTGTCGAGCGGTTTGCCGTATATGTTGACTATTCTCCCGTACAGTTCGTCTCCCACCGGCACCGTAACGGGGCTTCCGGTAGGATAGGCATAACTGTTCTTCTGCAAATTCAGAGTATCAGAAAGCGAGATGCACCGGACCACCCTTCTGGGAAGATGTTCCGCTATCTCGACTATAACCTCGCGGCCGTCAAAAGCCCGTATCTTAAGGACGTCAAAAAGAGCCGGCATGTTCTGCCCCTCGGGGAACATAACATCCACTACGGGGCCCTGCACCGAAACGACCTTTCCGGGGGGAATGCCGCTGTCTATGCTCTCGGCCTCTCCAGAGGCTTGCGGTATTTCTCCGATCATCTCATCTTTTTCTTTTTTCCGCTCATCACTGTCTTTCATCGACATGCCCTACTTTCTAGCGCTTTGTGTTATTTTGGACGCTGTAAATACCTCTCTCAAGCTCTGGTCTATATCGCCCTTTTTTGCTTTTCTAAACCCCGCCATGAGCCCTTTCTGGTCTTTTTTAAGCCTCTCCAAACTGGC
>CAYMBK010000227.1:0-4628 GCA_964388645.1 uncultured Planctomycetia bacterium
ATTTCGCGAAGGGCAGCTACGGAAAACGCAGGCAGGAGGCTCTCAGAAAAGATCTGATGCCGGAAGAAGAGGTCAACCTGAAACTGCACGAGGAAGCGGCCGGGCTGATAAGAGCCGCGGCGGGGGAGGATGTGTTAGCTTTGGGGGGAAGCCTTTCCGAGAAACACGACTCAGGGTAAGAAGGTTATTATGAACAGTTAAAAGAAGCGTCACTGGAAGCTCAGCTTGTGAAATTAGAGGACTTGCGGTACAACATCGACGACCTTAAAAACGCGAGAGATCCGGAATGGGCCGGCAAATATTTAGATGTCCGGATGCGTCTGATAGCCGAATTTGTAAAAAACGCCAAGGTGAGCCGGAGAGTAAAAGAAGATTTTATTAAAGATGTGAAAAATATCTTGAAAAACATCACGCTGGTAGACAGTATGGACCTTTTAACTGAAGAACGGGAAGGTGTGTTGGATGGGGCTCTTAAGTCCGGGATAACGAGAATAGACCCAAGAAACCTGTCTGATAGCGCCGGAGCTTTAGAGCCGGGAATAAGGACAATGCTAGAGATAACCGGAGGAAACTTTTTCTCTGATCCGGTGTTAGGGGCTGTGACGGTAGATGGAGGCCAGGAATATGTTCTTAACCCCGGAGTGCTTTCTCTTCGCGGGAGAGTATTCCTTTTCTCCAGAAGGGCGCTGATCAAAGAACACAGGCCGGATCCGGAGCGGGAAGGAATAAGGGAATCACAGATAGATCTGTTCGAACATAAACCGTTTGATGAAGCAAGTCCTGTTGTAGAAATAAAAAAAGGAATGCTTTCCCCCGGTGATGGTCACCTGACATCCGGTTTAGGGGGGGAAGTGTTGGCTCTTGAGGATTCTCGCGTGATGGAAAGGGACGGTACGATATACGTCTATTTGACTGTAGTTGAGAGAAGGGGCCGAGAAGGAGTATACTATTCGGCTTTCACGACCCACCCTGCTGAAAGTTTCCTGGAGATAGCTGACGGCCGTAAAAAGCAATGGGAGTGGACGCCCCTTAAGCGCTGTGTGGAAAAAGGTTCCTTGGAAAACAAAGACATACAGGAGTGGAACGTTAAGAATTTTGTGCCTTTCGGGAATCCATCGACAGTTGTAGATGAGGCCGGAAGAAAAAGGGAGATATGGTACGCTCTTTACCGTCCCGACTATCTGGGCGGCAGGACCATAAGGCTCGCGAAGTCGGAAGGAGGTCCGGCCGGACCATGGGAAGACGCCGGAGAATATCTCAGAATGGATGACGACAAAATGGGATGGATAGGGCCGTCCGTTTTTGTCCCGGGACCCGAAGATCCAAACGCGCGGATCCCGGTCGATTTTATGTTCTTTCACGTCGGCGAGGAGCTCCAGCCGGCAGACGGAAAGGATCACAAGTATTATGATCTGCGCATGATGGTTCTTGTTCGTGGAAATCCTGAACAGCGTGTGGTAATAAACGCTCCGATACTGGTGCCGGATATGAATGAACCATGGTATTTTGAGGGATGGAAACCGGGGGTTATGTACAGTAACGGCGCGCTCTTATCGGACTATGATCCGGAAACAGGCGAGTATACGTTCGATATTTATTACAGCGGTTCGGATGAATATGTTCTGAGGGCTACTGTAACTATCAAGATACGTTTTGAGGAAGAAGAGGTAAGCACGGAACCTTCAAAACCCGCTGAGGCCATTGATACCTTCCGGGTGAGAAAAGAGCGGTATGAACGAGCCGCCATCGCGTTACGGAGCTGGTGGCATGCTCCGGCCAATAGTGTTAGAAAGAGCGATCTCATAGGGTTTTTACAAATTTTAATTTCTTCAGATCGGGATCCAAAAGATGGACATAAACCCAAGGAACTTGTGGATAAATTAAAGAATGCACATTTAAAAGCGCAGTCTATGGCCGTAAATATGCAAGAGGCCGAATATGGCGAGCATTTAGATAATACGGCCAATGAATGGCGTTTGTTATTTGGCAATGTAATCAGATTATGGGAGAGTTTCCTGGAATGGGAAAGGAAAAATGGAAAATATTTCCCGGATAACATAAGACCTATTCTAGAGGAGCTTGCCGCCATGCTGGAAGAACAGATACTGTTTTTGGATGGCAAAACTAAAGGCGAGATTGTTGACGATCTGGATGGCTTTCTGGAAGAACTTAAGAAAACGACAACAGACAGGGATGTGGAGATAACAGGGGAAACATTGTCCGCGATCAAGGGGAGCGGGCATATGCTAAAGCTTGTATTGGCCAATATAGTAAGCAATGCCCGGGATTTCAGCGAAAAGAGCGTTCGCGTAAACAAGAAAGTTGAAGGCGGGTTCAATGTCATAAGTATAACCGACGACGGCCCCGGGATCCCGGACGGACAAAAAGAAAATATTTTCGATTATGGTTATTCCGGAAGGAACTCCAGCGGCATAGGCCTTGCCGAGGCAAAATACATAATAGAGGATCACGGGGGAACGCTGAGCGTGCTGTCCGAGCCGGGCAAAGGAGCTACTTTTACGATCAGGTTGCCCGCGGAGTCGCGCAACTTGACGCCTGACGACGATGCTCCGTCCGCGCACATCGACACTCCCCCGGGAGGAGGGCTCAATTATGAACAGTTGAAATCGGCATGTGAAAAAATGCAAGAGGAAGGGAAGAGCTACGATGACATCGCGGCTTTTCTTGTTGGGTACATAACCAAAACTGAGCTGTGGCATCAGATAGACGATTGCAGAGGAATACTTAACGAGATGTTCGGTGAAGGTCCTCCAGGGCCGGAGAGGTTCGACGCGGTTTTTATATACGGCCTTGCTCAAAAGGTTATTCCATCCATTGTTCATATTATGAGGCGAGGGGCTCCGACATATCTGATCGCCCCCGCGCCTTTCAGGGACCTTTCGGACGCGCAGTCGCAATCGGAAAGCGTAAAGCGGCTTTTAAGCAGGAATGATCATCTTATAAATACCTCACATTATCTGAACGATAGTAAAGAGTGGTTTGACAGCATAAAAAAAAGAATAGACTCCCAGATGAATGATTTTGTTAGTGATTGCGCCGAACATAGTACCACAAGATGGCTTATTCGTTCGTTGGACGGAAAAAAGGGGAGAGATGATGTAGTAGGGTATCTTAAGAGCAGTCTTGTGAGCCGTTTTTCAAAAGAAGCGGGCCTTTCTCCGAAAGAAGCAGAAAAGAAAGCGCAAGATGTTATAGATGCTCATATCCGTGTGGTCGCTCTTGAGAATTTATCGGGGCTGGACGATCACCTGAACCCCGTAGTTGACTTTATGGTCGATATTGCCGCTCTCGAGATAGACAGGTATGGGAAAGAGGATCAGTATACAGAAGAGGCTCCGGATTCACTGAAGATGCTGTTTCTTGCGCTATTGAGGACAACCATCAGCAATTTCTCGGATCTCGAGAAAGAGGTAACGGAAGGATCAGACCTTGCCACAGGCATATTGAGTGTTCTCTTCCGCGGCGATGCATTGTTAAAAATAAGACCCATAAACTGGTCCAGGTTGGATGATATAAGAGAAGCTAATAACGCCCTGTTGAGGTCATTGTAGCCCGCCGTATTTCCATGAAACCGCTCAAAATTTTCATTCCGCGACGTTTATGTTTAGAAGAACAAGCCAAAAAGTTGCAAAAGCGTGAGGATAGTGTATACTTAATGTGCAGGGTTGGAAATCCGACCAGACGTGTTGGTTAAGTTATAGTAAATAAATGCGATACAAGATAAATGCGGGCAGAGAGCAACAGCTTTGGATTTATCTCGTAACTTGTTCTGTTACAAGAGGATGAATAAAACATCTGGCATTGATGAGAGGCGTTTAGGTCCCGGAGAAAGGGGATGTTTTTTTGGGCTTGTTATTTAAAAGATTTAAAAACTTTTGTAAATGTGCAAATCATGTGATGTGGCCAGATGTGTAGTTGAGTTCCTGGAAGTGAGGGTGACATAAAATACAGGCGGAAAACATAGCAATAGGTTCTGCACTTAATGAGTAGGTTGTTATGTTGCAAGAGAATGTCCAACATGTCCGGCTGTTCTAGGCAATTATTAAGGAGATATTGATATGTATATATTACACAAAACCGAGGCGGCAAGAAAGCTTAAAAGGGTCATATCGGTAACATTGTCTTTGGTGTTTTTGGCTTTTCAAACAGCGCATCCCTTACCGGAGGATATACAGGTAGTGGCAGGAGACGCGAGTGTTGTAGTAGACGGCTCAACTATGACCATAACAGCAGCTGATAACACCATACTTGACTACTCGTCATTCGATATCGGCCATAATGAAACTCTTCTTGTCAATCTGCCTAACGCGGAGAGCAGCATTTTAAACAGGGTGATTGGAACTTCCGCGTCTAACATAGCGGGAACACTCTCTTCTAACGGGCTGTTCATCCTTATCAATACTAACGGCATATTTGTAGCTCCTACAGCTAATATTGACGTGCAAAGCCTGATACTCTCAACAAGAGACATATCCAATCAGGACTTCCTGAACAAAGAGTATCTGTTCAGCAAGATAAGCGAGGAAGCGCTGGACTACATAATTAAGAACTCCGGCAGCATTAATATACGCGAAGGGGGTTTTGGGGTTCTCATCGCCGGAGGCATA
>CAYMBK010000228.1:0-3103 GCA_964388645.1 uncultured Planctomycetia bacterium
CGGCTGCAAAGGGCGGCCATTCTGGCGTGAATCTCCTTTGCAATTTTTTCTTCGTTTTCCATAGGGAAAAGGTTGATTGTTATTTTTTCCTATAAAAATAGCGAAAAAATTGCAATTCTCCCGGGCAACAAAAAATTTTGATGAAGGTTCAGGTTTTAATCCTTTTCAGAAGAAAAAAGGAAGCAGCAGGTTTATTATTCCAATAATCCGGTTAAAATCACACTGTCTTTATAACGGTGGACAGTACCCTTCTCATTAAAAATTTCAACCAGCACAATGTAAACGCCCAGGGGTTGATGCTGACCTGTTTCGTCATTCCCATTCCAGGTGTAAGAGCCGTTGAGTTCCATTATCTCATTTTTTGCCAGGTGCATCACAAACCTTCCGGCAACGTCAAAAATTTTGATATTTGCTGCATAGCCTGGTTTTCCCAAGGTATAATGAATGTGGTATTCATCATTGTATCCATCGTGGTTGGGCGAAAATGCTTCCGGTTCACAAATGATTCGGGGTTTATCTGAAAGACCCTTTCCTGCCTGGGAGTTTTCATAACCGGGAGTACCATAGCCTGAGCCGGTAGAGGCTGAGTGCCAGTTGCCGGGATCATTAGTATTTTCTGCGGGCGAAACCCGCTCCAGTGAAACCCCTTCTGTGTTTCTGAGAAAAGGGGAATGCATTTTTTCTGTGTAATAAAATTCGTCGATGACTTGCATGGCCTCGTTTACCAGTACCACGTAACCGCCGGCATTTGGAAACGAAGGAACCCTTTCCATTTGCAGGAAACAAGAAGGACATTCAGTGTAAAACCATGGGAAAACCGCGCTGGTGTCTTTAGTAAGCGCAAGGTATGAATCCGGTGGGAAAATGTACTTTTCGTCTGATACCCGGCAAACTTGATTCAATTCCAGGGCCTTGTTACGGTTTGCCAGATTCAGCCGGGGTATGACGATCATTTTTTCAGAATTATTGTAAATTTCCACGTAATCTTCGCCCCCGGGGAATGGATCGAAAAGCACTTCATTAATCACTACATCCCCCGGTTCAATGGTATTCCACTGAATGTCGAACTGATTTTGTCCCGCCTGGTTGCCACATTCGTCGGCAAGGTTGTTTACCTGCAGTGTGTATATTTTATTTTTTAGGTCATCTCTTCCAAGCACGCTCAAAATGGCAGCAATAAGATCCGAAACATGCAGCGGAGCTATCCCATACTTTCCCGTGCCCAAAATAGGCACAAACGGTATTTTATCCATCTTCCCGAGAAGAAGTTCTATCCCCTCATTTCCTCCAAGCCCATAAACTTCGGACGGTCTCAATATTACCCAATCCAGAGAGCTTTCTCTAACGTATTTCTCTGCTTCAAGTTTAGATCGGCTGTATCCCCCTCCCTCAGGAGATATCGCCCGGGTACTTATGTGAATAAACCTTTTAACGCCATTTTCCTCTGAAGCTCTCACAAAATCCCGCGTTCCGCGAGCATTGACATCAAAATATTTTGTTGTAGAATTAGTATGGGTCACGGCCGCCATGTGAAGAACAGTATCTATCCCTCGAAGCGCACGAGCATAGCTTTGGGGATCAAGAATATCTCCCTGAACAAACTTTATATTTGGATAAGTATCCGAATTAGAAGATTTACGTGTGAAAAGAGTTATATCATATCCGGCATCCACTAAACTGCCCAAGAGGAAACCACCTATTTTCCCCGTCCCGCCCGTTATAAATATCTTCCGCTTTGACATTCGATTCCTCAAAAAGTAGGAAAATAGGGACTGCGACTTATTTTTTCATAGCAGTTTCCATGTAGAAAAATAGGTCGCTGTCCCTATTTTTCCGGCAACCTCCATGTAGAAAAATTGGTCGCTGTCCCTATTTTTCCCCATCCGGTTCCATCCCATGTTACGCAGGAAAATGGGGACTGCGACTTATTTTCTCATGGCATCCTCCACGCAAGAAAATTGGTCGCTGTCCCTATTTTCCCGTTATGCGGTACCTCACCATATTACCCAAAAACTCAAATATCGTACCCATCTTAACAAAAGAACCTCTGTAATCGCACTTGTAGAATTTGGACGGCACCATACCCACCTTAAGTTTAAGTTTTCTGGCCTTTATCGTTATTTCCGCATCCAAAAACCAATCGTCCGATCTCAGGCCCATCTTGTCATAAACTTCTTTGCGGAATATCTTAGGTTTTGAGTTAATGTCTCTTGCTGATATCCCGGGGAAAAGAACCATAAAAAGAAAGTTATAGACTATCGATATGAAGACTCTCCTGATACCATCCTGCCTTACCGCACGGTAAGTTTTTACAAGGTCAAGGCCGTCTTTCTTGATTTTTCTGTAAACCCGAACGATATCCCTATACGGCATCTGCTCGTCGCCGTCTATCAGACATACGTATTCACCTCTGGCCTCATCCATCCCGCTCCGGGCATCCCATCCCATCATGCCTTTTTTGGACATTACCACCGCGCGAATATTGTCACTTTTTGAAGCGATCTCTTCAACAATATCAGAAGTCTTATCACGCCTTCCCTCAAGATAGTTTCCGACAAGCACTATTTCCCACGAGGGGGTAAACCTGTCCAAAAGCCTTGAGACTTATCTACGAAACCGTAGACGCGATTCTGCGCTCCATAACAAAGGATAACAACTGATATTTCCGGGGATGTGTTCATGCTTACAATAATGTATCCTTTCCTAGACATTCCCTTATTATTAACGGTGGCACTAAAAAACGGCTTTTAATAATTTTCTATAGTTCCTGACTTGCCACGGACAGATCAAAACAGCCTTAAAAAAACATTTCTTTGCTTCTTTCTTCTTCCCTTCACCTAAAAGATATTTTCCCCAACCGTGAAACTCCTCTGAAAGATATTTTCTCCCAAAATGTTCTAATAGAAAATTGCCATGTTTCTTGTAGATATTTCTATAGCTCTTGTACTTCAACCCTCTTGCGGCATCACCACGGGACTTGGCATCACTCAAACGTTTTCTTTCCATTAGAACCGCGCCAATATTTTTGAATGTACAAAACTCTGATATTCGGATAGATATCTCGACATCCGAGCAAAGGTCAAGAGACTCATCAAGTAACCCT
>CAYMBK010000229.1:0-3593 GCA_964388645.1 uncultured Planctomycetia bacterium
TCCCGATCTTCCTCCGGCGAACACATTTGGCGCGCAGATAAGTGACGCTACTAACAACAACACAGACATCTTTTTCATACAAGCCTCCTTCAACTTTTCCTCCGCTCCTGCGGATCCGTCACCTACCGCTCCTTCGATACCATGTTTTCATGGTACTCCACCACTTTGCTTATGTCAAATCATTAGACCTCAGGCTTCAAAATGCCGGATCAAAAGCATTTTTCGCCGCGTTTTTTCCTGCAAGGTTTATCGCACCGGTAGCATATCTCGTTCTTTAAATATCCGCCCTCGAAAAATTCTTTTACATTGTCCAAGGTTGTGGTTGCTATATTGCGCAAGGCCTCTTTTGTGAAAAAACCCTGATGAGACGTCACAAGAACATTGGGAAATGTCAGCAGCCGGGCCAACACATCATCTTTTATTATCGTCGAGGAATAATCCTCGAAAAAATATTCGCTTTCTTCCTCGTAAACATCAAGCCCGGCGGCGCCTATCATTCCTTTCTTGAGGCCGTCTATAAGGGCTTGCGTATCTATAAGACCTCCCCTGCCCGTATTAAGTATGACGACGCCTTTTTTCATTAGCCCAATGGCCTCGCCGTTGATCAAGTGGTATGTTTCCGGAACGAGAGGGCAATGCAAAGATATAACATCAGATCTTTTATATATCTCCTCTCGAGAAACATAGCTTATTTTCTCTTTTTTCGCGTAAGCCTCGTCAGGAACCGGATCATAAGCCAGAACTTTCATACCAAAACCATTGAGTATCGATACGAAACATCTACCGATCTGTCCCGTTCCTATTACCCCGGCCGTTTTCCCGGATAGATCAAACCCCAGAAATCCATCTATCGAAAAATTGCCTTCCCTTACCCGGTTATATGCCTTATGTGTCTTTCTGTTAAGGCTCAAAAGCAGGGCCGCGGCATGTTCGGCGACGGCATTCGGTGAATAGGCGGGGACCCTCACTACGTGCATTTTCCCGTAAACCGCTTCAAGGTCAATATTGTTGTAACCTGCGCATCTTAACGCGATCAAACCTACCCCGCTTTCAAGTAGTGAGCCGACGATTTCCTTATCGACAGTATCATTAACGAAAAGACAAACAACATCGGCCCCTTTGGCAAGTTTGACCGTATGCCTGTTCAACCTATCACCGCAGTAAACTATATCGTAGCCGTGCTCTTTATTTACCTCATCAAAAGACACCCTGTCATACGGCTTGCTGTCAAAAAAAATGATCTTTTTCATTTTATCCCTCATCACGAAACCCGTTGAGCTCATCCGTCTTGAAAAGTCCGCGATTTTCTTCTCTTTTCCGCTTCCTGCCAACAAGAGAACCGACGTTATAGCCTAGCATTCGGCACTTTCATTCCCACAAATTAACTCCCCAAAAAACATTTTCACTATACTTATTATAGTCCCCGCTGTAAAAAAAACAAACCATAATTGCCTGCAGCCGGGACTCTCTCTAACGAAAACAAAATACGAGGACATATCCTTTTCAGGCCGCGCTGTTCATCGCCCCGGACAGGATCTGATACCGCGTTTCATATGGTATTTCTGATGGTACTCTTCTGCCGGGTAAAATGCCAACGCCGGAACGATCTCTGTCACGATAGAGCGCTTATATTTCCCGGATCGTTCCATTTTTTCCTTAGAGGCTTTCGCCTCACCTTCCTGTCTTTCATTAAGATAGAAAATGGCGGACCTGTACTGTGAGCCGATATCCGGGCCCTGGCGCTCTAAGGTCGTCGGATCATGCGCGCTCCAGAATATCTCAAGAAGTTCGGCATATGATACCAGCTGTCCGTCAAATTCTATCTTTAAAGCTTCAGCATAGCCGGTCTTGCCCGTACAAACTTCCTCATATGCCGGATCTTCCTTTTTCCCTCCCGCATAACCGACCGTGGTCGAAACCACACCTTTAATATTTCGAAAAACTTCTTCTACGCCCCAAAAGCACCCGGCGGCAAAAATAGCCTGCTCGTATTCATGGCCTTTTTTACTCTCCGGGAAAAACTTCAGCGCAGACGCATTTATGCAGTATCGCTTCCGCGTGGGCGGGGGGCCATCATCGAACACGTGCCCCAAATGAGCGCCGCATCTAGCGCACAGAACCTCCATACGCTCCATCCCCAGGCTTTTGTCGGGAACTTGCCTTATGTTCATTTCTGAGACCGGGTCCCAAAAACTCGGCCACCCCGTACCGGAATGGAATTTTTCGCCGGAGCTAAAAAGATCGGTTCCGCATCCCGCGCACTTATACAAACCTCCCACTCTTGCCGCATCGCATTTCGCGGCATTAGGCGGCTCTGTCCCTTTTTGGCGCATAATACGGTATTGCTCGGAAGTAAGGATCTTCTTCCACTCGAGATCGGTCATTACTACGCGTTCTAGCTCTTCAACTTTACCCTCATTGGCGTTAAAAATTAACACCTTTTTAGCGTTGCCCGCGTCAGCGTTTTTCATAGCATCTCCCTTTTAGCTTCAGATCGAAAACCCGAACCCAGATCCCGGGAGGCCTTCCAGGCCCCTATGACAATATTTAGTTCATTTTCTATTAGACAGTAACTGTCCTTAAAAACAGCGTGCCCCCTAAACTGTTAGCTCGAGTGAGACGATATCCCAAGCGCCTGTCTTAACCCCGGTTAGATCGCGCCTATTTCTTATCAAGCCTGCCCCTGAAGAACCGATTTGCCGTAGTTATATACTCCTCAAAGGGCACAAGCGGCTCATTCAGCTTATCAATTGTCTTTTGGGATAACTTTGAACCTTCCGCCGCTTCCCTTCCCGCGGCCTTTAAAACATCTTTATACTTGTCGACCACAGCCTTTATTTCGGGAGCCGTCTGTTTTAAAAGTTCGCCTTCCCCCCTGTATATCTCAAACAAAATTTCCGAATGGAGATTTCTGGCTATCCGGCTGAACAGCAAACGCAGAACCTGGAACTGGCTTTGCTCGGGAAACCCGCAATTCGAGATCACTCCTATCTTCGGTGTTTTAACATAACGCGCCGGGTGACGGCACTCGCCCTTCTCATCTTTCACCTGATAAGGCTCGCCCAGCGGAAGTATCCTGTCCATGAAATTTTTCATAAGGCCGGTTACATTGTCTACGTAAAGCGGCGTGGCGAAAACCAACAGATCAGCTTCCTTCAACTTTTCCAGGATCGGCTCCATATCGTCTTTGATCACGCATTTCCCGGGTGTTTTCAGCCAACACCAGAAACATCCCTTACAATTCCTTATTGCTTTTTTAGAAAGCAGCACCTGCTCTACATCCGCCCCGGCTTCCTCCGCGCCCTCGAGGAAAGCTTCCACCATAATGTGGGTATTGCCTCTTTTCCCGCGCGGGCTTCCGTTAACAGCTAATATTTTCATAAAAATAGACCTCCTTTTATCAAGCATAATACAGACGCTTTACCCAACAAGCATAATACAGACGCTTTACCCAACTATCTAGCTGAACTAGAGTTACGTACTAAATCCGGGTAAACATAACTTCAACACCCGCATTTGATCCATATCCTGTTTATTGGCAAATATTTAAACACAACGTCTTGACAATTTCTCCATAGATAGAGATATGCCCC
>CAYMBK010000230.1:0-3077 GCA_964388645.1 uncultured Planctomycetia bacterium
ACTATCTGTTGTTAGAGTATGATCATGGGTTTTATTCTTACGTTGAAGGTGTATGGACAAGGATATCAACGGGGTTACCAAATAACACCACCACCGAACACGCTTACGACGCCGACGACAACCTCATTTACACGGCGACCTATGACGGTAAAGGCGATCTCTTAAATATCGAACATCAGAATCTGGAACTTTCACCGGAACTCACATCAACTACCATGGAACTTTCAGAAATCACCGATACCACAGAAACCACCGTACAAGGCGAAAGCATGGACGAAGTGCTATCCAAGAACAATGCTGTCCTGCAAAATCAAACTGATTTTTCGGGATATAGCTTACAAGACCCGACAGTTCAAAACGCATATGAGGCGCTTTAAAATGAAAAATCAAGTAGAAGCGAACAATACGGCAAGCTTCAGGGAACACATTCTTAAAACGCGCCGGATGTTTTTATCCGCGGCTGTTTTTTTTATATTTACCGCCGGGTTTTTCTGTTCTTCACTGCATGCGGTAAATTCCCTTGTTATAAACGAGATAATGGGATCCAACTCTAAAGTGACGGACGAAGACGGGGACGCCCCTGATTGGATCGAAATATACAACGGCACGGAGAAAACCATAGACCTTACAGGGTATGGTTTATCCGACAAGGCCGAAAAACTCTTAAGGTGGGAATTCCCGGAAAGGCAAATATCGCCCGGGGAACATTTACTTGTTTTCGCCTCAGGTAAAAACAAAAAAACCATGTCAGGGCCACTGCATACGAATTTCAAACTATCTTCAAGGGATAAAGGAGTTTACTTGTCCGATAGCAATGGCAATATAATTGACCAGGTTATCATAGACAAGTTCCCGAGGGATATTTCGTATGGAAGGCATCCCGAAACAACAAACATGGTATATTTTCCTTTGGCGACACCGGGAAAAGCGAATACCTCGGCGGCATTCTCACCTGTGGTCGAATATTCAGTTAAGGGAGGGCTTCATTCTAATCCTTTAACTGTCAGTTTATTCACAGAAGGAAACGATTCTGTTATATATTACACAAAAGACGGTTCCACTCCTACCGTAGCTTCCGAAATATATTCCAATCCCATTAAGGTGGACACAAACACCACCATACGGGCTGTGTCCCTCAAAAAAGGGCATCTTGTAAGTCCTTCTTCCGGCCAGTCGTATTTCATAGGTTTTGACAATAGAGGCATTGCCGTATTGGCCGTGTCAGCCGAACAAGAAAAGTTCTGGGACGATAAAACCGGGCTTTTCAGGGAAATATCTTACAAAGACCATATGCTTAGGGACAGTTTAAGAGTGCACGTGTCTTATTACGACGAAAACGGCAACCCTGGTTTTTCTCAAGACGCTTCAATGGGTGTTGTCGGGGCAAGTTCCAGAGAGATCATGATGAGGCCCCTGAAAATAAGCGCCAGCGAACAGATAGACCCGATGAACGGTAAGTTCAGCTACAAACTTTTCGCCAACGACATAGATGAATATCGTCATTTTCAGATAAGGAACAACAACCAGGACGGCATAAGGTATCTTATAGACCCCGAATGCATGCCGACAATGGGAATAAGGAACGCTTTATTTTGCGAACTTGTACGAGGACAGGAAGGTATAGAAATAAGGGACGATAACGGCCCGGTACTTTTCTTTATAAACGGTAAGAATTACGGAATGATGAATATAGGCGAAAAAAGAGACAATACCGGCATAAGCGAGAACAACCCGCATGTAAAAGCCAAAGATGTGGATCTTTTAGTTGTCCGTAACGATATGGGAATAAGGGTAGAGCGCCATAATCTGGGAGAAGGCGCGGTTTTCATAAGACATGACGGCCAGGTTGTTTACAAAGGTTATTTCGAGGACGGCGCGGTGGAATATGAGGAAATATCCGAAAGTTCAAAACGCGGCGGAAGTACCCGTGCGGTGGATGATTTTATCGCCATGGACGCCACAGACAGCAGTCAGCTTGACCCCAAAAGCTTTATAGCTTCTATGGCCGCTCATGTAATAGCCTGCAATACCGATTTTGGTATGAACAATATAGGTTTCTGGCGTAATGCCCCCGTGGGGGAAAAGCCCGGGCCTTTCCGCGTTTATAGTTTTGATTTTGACGCTATTTTCGGTTTAGACAAATGGAAAGCGGAAGATTACGACACTCTTATAATTTACGAGGAAGAAACCAAATTATTTTCACATTTCCTTGAGAAAGAAGAATACAAAACAGCGTTCATACAAAAAATAGACGAGTATTTAAATAATGTTTTCACGCCCGAAAAAGCGAATCCCATAATAGACCGTCTTGAAAAGAAAATGGAACCGTGGATAGAACATCATTTAACCATGTGGGCCGACGGGCAGATGGACAAAACCCAGTGGAAGAAAAATGTCGACAACATCAGAAAGTTCATTTCAGCCAGGCCGAAATACGTAAGAATGCATGTAAAGGATTTTTTCGGGCTTTCCGGGTACAACGAACTTACCTTTTCGGTGTCTCCGGGCGGCAAAGGTGAAATATATACGGATACCGGCGTGTTTACTACCCGGCTGGAGGGGCAGGGAACATATGCCAATATCCCCATGACGATTTCAACAAGAGCTGCCAGGGGTTACAGATTTTCGCATTTCATAGTGAATGGTTCAGTGGTAGAGGGTGAGACGTATACGTTCGTTCCGGAAGACGGTATGGATATAAGGGCAGTGTTTGTGGAGGACCGCTTGTCACCGGTAGCCGATGTAGTTATAAACGAGGTGGTCCGATCCGGCAAACATAAGATCTTCGACGAAGACAAAGAAAAACAGGACTGGATAGAATTATATAATACCACAGAGCATGCAATAGACCTTACCGGGAAATACCTTTCCGACAATGAAGAAGACCTTACAAAATGGCAATTTCCCAAGTTATCTATACGCCCGGGCGGTTTTATAGTTATTTTCGCTTCGGGAAAAGACAGGAAGGACACCTCTGGCAACCTTCACGCCAATTTCAAGCTTTCTCTTGAGCCTGTCATAATAACCGATACGGACGGAAAGACCATAATAGACAAGGTAACTTTAGAGGAAACAAA
>CAYMBK010000231.1:0-3249 GCA_964388645.1 uncultured Planctomycetia bacterium
TCTTGAACTTTTCGACCAGAAGGTCCAGAACATTCGGCGAAACAAAAGCCGGAAGGCTGGGTCCGAGCTTGATCCCTTCTATACCTAAATGAAAAAGCGTAAGAAGAATACAAACGGCTTTCTGTTCATACCATGAAAGCACCATAGACAGAGGAAGTTCGTTAACAGAACATTTAAAAACATCAGCCAGGGCCGATGCTATTTTTATAGCCGAATAGGCATCATTACATTGCCCGCAATCTAGAAGTCGGGGTATCCCCTCTATGTCTCCGAAATCAAGCTTGTTGAACCTGAACTTGCCGCAGGCAAGGGTTATTATAACGCAGTCTCCCGGTACCTTCTCGGCAAATTCCGTATAGTAGTTTCTTCCCGGCTTAGCGCCGTCGCACCCGCCTATCAGAAAGAATCTCTTGATCTTGCCCGCTCGCACATAACTTACCACTTTATCAGCTATGCTGAGAACAGCGTTATGAGCGAAACCCACTGTTATTTCATCGCCTTCAACATCCTTCTCATAGCCCCCGCATGCCAGAGCTCTTTCTATCACCGGAGAAAAATCTTTTTTTCCGGGAGCTCCCTTTATGTGCTGTACACCAGGCCAGGCTACAAGCCCCGTAGTGAAAACCCTGTCTTTATAACTATCGACAGGCTTTTGGATGCAATTAGTGGTGAAAAGCATAGCTCCCGGAAAAGACGGAAACTCTTTCTGCTGGTCTTGCCATGCTCCTCCAAAATGCCCCGCAAGATTACCATGTTTTTTCAGCTCAGGATACCCGTGCGCGGGGAGCATTTCGCCGTGAGTATAGACGTTTACACCCTTTCCTTCGGTCTGCTCGAGAAGAGCCTTAAGATCCGAAAGGTCATGCCCTGAAATAAGTATAGCCGGTCCCTTCTTGGCCCCTAGAAAAACCCCGGTGGGCACCGGATGCCCGAAAGTATCGGTATGAGCCCTGTCCAGCATCTCCATGCATTTCAGGTTGATCCCTCCCAACTTCAAAACAAGCCCCACAAGATCATTTGCCGAAAGGCTGTCGTCCGCTATGGCGGCGAGGCCCCGGTAAAAAAAACCGCTCACCTCGTCATCTGTCCTGCCCAGAAGAGCGGCATGGTCCGCGTACGCCGCCATACCCTTAAGCCCGTAAAGTATTATCTCTCTAAGGCTTCTTATATCGTCCGATCTTCCGCCCAAATACTCCAGCCCCACGGACCTCCCCTGCTCAACAAGCCCCTGCAGAGAATCCGCCGGTTTCCATAAAACCGAAAAATCAAGCTCCTCAGAAAAATCTTTTCCGTTCTTTTCCCTGTAGGCTTTTTCAAAAGCCCCTTTTACCCTCTCCTTCATATCATAAGAAGCATAAATGATCCCCTTGAGCCTTTCCACATCGAAATCAACATTGGTTATGGTGCTAAAAAGCCCTTCCATCATGAACCTGTCGGCTTCGCTATCCTTAACGCCCAGGTCCAGAGCCATATTTCCATATATGGCTATTCCCCTCAAACTGAAAATAAGAAGGTCCTGAAGGAGAGCCGCTTCATCGCTTTTTCCGCATACCCCGGCTTGCTTGGCGCAACCTGTTCCCATCGCCGTCTGTTCACATTGTCTGCAAAACATAATTGTCCCTCCTCTTTTCGTTGGTGCAGATCATTCCTTTATCATGATAAGCAGCATTTTAAATTTTTTTAGGGCTTTAACTGAATGAGGTTTCCCCGACGGCATCACTATCATTTCTCCTTCTCCGATTTTATGGGCTATACCCGATATCACCACCTCGGCTTCCCCTTCGATCATCAATATGAACGCGTCAAAACTGGCCGTATGCTCACTCAACGCCTGCCCCTCATCAAAAGCGAAAATTGTGACCGTTCCGTTTTTTTTATTCGCCAGCGCCCTTGACACCACTGAATCTTTCTGATATCCGGAAAGGTCCTTAAGACAAAGAACTTGGGAATAAATATCACCTTCTTCTTTTTCAGGCATACATCGCCTCCTTTTATGCTGTAATGTCCTCTTCCTTGAGAACGGAACCCTTTATCCCGACAGTAACATGTTTTATCGGCACCTTACGCACAGCGACACCCGCTGATCTTCTTACAAGCCCTACCAGGCCCATACAGCAAGGCACTTCCATGGTCATTACCGTCAAACTTCTTATACGCGCCTCATCTATCAAAGCGTGTATCTTCTCGGCATATATTTCCTGCCCGACATCCAATTTTGGACACGCTATGGCTAAAGACCTCCCCTTGAGATAGTCCCTGTGAAAATCCGCCAAGGCGTACGCCACACAGTCCGCCGCTAATAGCACATCAGCCCCCGAAAAAAACTTAGCCTGTGCGGGAATAAGATGAAGCTGAACAGGCCATTGCCTCAACTCGGAGGTTCTTGTCTCTTTTTCCTCCCCCTCTCGGGCTCGTTCAAAGATCCTGCCGTCCATCATTCCGGACCCGGGACATCCTTCACCCCGGGCGGTACCGTCACAACGCCCGCTTTTCTCTACCTCATACTCGGTAATATCAACTCCTCTATCTTCAAGGAAACCAAGTGCTTCGCTTAAATATTTTTCCTCCCCATGAGCCCGTAAATGCTCAAGATGCGCTTTTATAACGTTCTTCCCGTGTTTTATTACATTTTCCATCACTCTTTTCTCGTTATATTCTTCCGCTTCTCTTTGCTCTATTTTTATCGCGCCCTTCGGGCAGTGTCCTATACAGGCCCCCAGCCCGTCGCAAAAAAGATCACTTACAAGCCGTGCCTTCCCGTCTATTATCTGCAACGCTCCCTCCGGGCAATTTGGCACACAAAGCCCGCAACCATCGCACTTACTTTCTTCTATAATTATTATCTCACGTTTTGCCGGCACGTTTTCCCCTTCTCACAAGTTCACCTATGGTAATAGAGCTCAGCTCTTTTATGACGTAATTCTCAATATCGTCCAGTTTCTCCTTGAGAAAACATGTTTTTACAAGCGGACAAGTCTCACCCTTGAATAAATGTTCGTTCAAACAAAAAGGGCCCTGAAAGATCTCTATAAGCCGGAATACGCTTAATTTGTCAGGATCTTCCGCGAGAGAAAACCCCCCGGACTTACCCTTGAAAGACTTAAGGATACCTTTTTTGTTCAGTATCTGAAATATCTTGCGTAAAAACGCCCGCGGAATATGCAACTTGTCTGATATCTCTTTTACTGTTGCTATACCTTTTTCAGACAACTCCACACAGGCTAAGGCCCTTATGGCATAATCCGTGTC
>CAYMBK010000232.1:0-5790 GCA_964388645.1 uncultured Planctomycetia bacterium
GCCGTTCAGGAACCTGACTATCTTATGGCCGCTGCGTCTCTGCCTTAAAAGACGTGCTCCGGAGAAAGGCCTGAGCAATAAACGCCAACACATCACAGAAGCCAGGATAAAAACCGCGGTAAGAATAGCGAACGGAAGGCGAAGCACTCCGCTAAAATACAAACTATAAGAACACATAATACCGAGCACTGCCGTTTCAATGAACTTCTCCAGAAAAAAAATGCCCGATCCGGCCGGCATGTCAAGCCCGGTTCCTTTTATCCTGGCCATCTCTCCGAGTTTTCCGGGCGTCACAAGGCCCAGCGCCATCCCCCAGAGATATCCGCTTACCGCTTTCAGGTAATTCATTTTGGGCGCGGCCTGTCCGGCCAGAACAAACCATTTCACCATCCTCAAAAAAAGAAAAAGAGGGAGCAGAAGCAAAGCCTTTAAGAACATATCCGGTGAACACGAGATCACCGTATCCCAGATATCAGAAGGCGGAACAGCCCGGAAAATAAGCCAAAAGAGGGCCAGAGTAACCGCTAATTTCAGAAAAATTATTTTTTTCATGTTGTCGCCCTATGCGTCAAGATCCCTCTTTTAAAAAATATTGCCGCCTTCCCGCATAGCCGGTAGCAGTCGCTTTTTGCCCAGTTTTTGCCGCGTCATCGGGTTTTTTATCTTTTATACTACACGGAACCAGTGTTCGACCTGCAGCCACAGGGCGTCTTTTGACAGCAAAATATGCGCTATTCTTCCGCACGCGGTCAGGAACAAAAAATATACGGCAAAACGCTCCCGCCGTTCGTCCCGTCCCGGCGCCGGAAGATTCTGAAGCCCTAAAAGAAAAAGGAAATTTATCGCTGCCATATGCCGGTCCGCCTGGAACAATACGCACAAGGCAAGCAAAACCCACATCCTGAGATCTTTCTCTCTTCGGAACATAAAAGCCAATACGATAGAAGTCCCGCAGTTGAACATCAGCATGACCGGAGTGATAAACCCTCCGGATAAATACATTGCTCTCATGTGATACCGCAATATATTCCAGTAACATTCGGCGATGCCGGTGGTTTTCGTTATCGTCTGCGAGGAAAAATCTATCCATCTGACCACTCCCGGAAACAGGGGAAACACCGTTAACGCGATGTAAGGCCCCAGGGCGAAAACGACAGCTTTGATTACAGAAAACCTGACGAACATATAAACGAACGGCAGAAGGAGAAGCGCTTGCTCCCTGGCCACACCGGAAAGACCTATTAAAATAAGCCCGAACGTTTCCCTCCCCCTGGAAAGAAAGAAAACTCCCGCCCCGAACAAAGCCAGGAACAACACGTCATTCATTATAGGCCAGCGTATATAAAGCAGACCCATGCTCGGAGTCAGCATGAAATTCATAAAAGCCAGCCAGTATAACGCGGGCGTTAAACGCCGAGGCAAAAGTAAAGCTATAACAGCGCAAACCGTCACAAAAAACAAAAGGTTCAATATTCCCCAAAGATCCTGGAATTTTCCGTAAACCTCTTTTTCTTTTTCATTCCTGATCGGGATGATCCGCCTGAGCTCAAAACGTTCCGCTGTTACTACCCCGCTCAGCCTGAGAATGCCCCCGACTAGAACGGGCATTAAAACCCTCCGTGAATGCATGGGAGGAAGTTTTATCTCTTCCCGTGCCGGAGAAAAAGCGGAATACGCCATATTCGCGAAATAAACCGAGTCTCCCCGGGGATATTCCTTATACTCGCTTTCCCATATCAGGCCAAACCCGGCATATACCAAAAAAGCCAGAACACAAGCTCCACCCGCCTTCATGAGCACTGTTTTTTTGAGGCAATAAAGATCACACAGCCGCTTTGCGTAAGACACGCCTGCGCCAGAGCGAGGTGTTTTTGCGTCACAAGGATCGATATTTCGGCATCTCCCCATTTCCTCTCCTTCCTGTCCTCTCCGCCCCGGAGCTCATCTTACTGTTCGTTATCGCAGGCCGCGGCCTCCGGATATTTCCCGTTCCGCACGGCAGCGCAAAAACGCGATACCGCATAATAGCAGGAAAACCAGTATCCCGGCATATGAAACAGCCCCAGAGGCTTTGAACGCGGGATGTTCGAACACGAATTGCACCTTGTGCTCTCCGGCGGGCACAGAGACAGCCTTGAACGCGTAGTTAGCGCGCATTATTTCCGCCGGCTCTCCGTCGACATATGCGTGCCATCCTGCATGATACGCGTCCGTAATAAGCAGAACGGAGTTATAAGGAGAATCCGTATTTATCATTATGCTCTCATTGCTTTCCCGCGTTATGCCGGATATGCCGGCATCCCCGCCGGGTGAGATCTCAAGGCCGGGCTCCCTGTCCAGGACTACCACGTCCCGCGTCTCATGGTTCCTTGAAATGACCTTTTCGAACGCGTCCCTGTCATCCCGGGCTACGTAATATCGCTTAAAAAGCCGTGTTCTCGGCAATACGCCCTCGCTCCGGTTTACAAGTATCCGGTCCGGGGCCATCAGAAATAAAGAGCTCGAGAGATTTATGGCTGATGTGTTCGATAAATCCGGAGAATTTTTCACATAAAAGCTTCTGGGCCGCGAAAGATCATATCCTCCCGCGTAAATGCGCGCAATATAGGGAGATCCGAACGACTCATGTCCGCATGAACTGTAAAAACCTAATTCGGCGCACCGGTTTTCCAGCAAATTAGGCCTGTCCGAGGTAATAACACGAAAAGACCTGCCTTCCTGTTCAAATCTTTCCGCCAACCATATTTCGTCGTCGGTATATTCCCGCAGCTCCCTATCAGGCGAAAGAAACGGGTGGGAATTATTGGAATCTATCCTGGCGATAATTAACAGATCTACCGCGATAAATATCAGCAGAAAATACTTGAGAGTTTTTTTGCGTAACAAAAACAACCCCGCAACAAATAAGGATCCCATACAGAAAAAATACACCATGGAACCCCGCATGGTGTTTATCTGGACCGGGCTCAGTATTGCCCTTCGCAAAAGACCGTGAAAAAAGGCCGCTATACCGGCCGAAACCAGAATAAAAGCCGTCAGGGAAAACCATCTGAGCTTTTTTAAACTATTTTCGCTCTCAAAATATTCCGATCCGAACATACCCGTTATGACCGCCGCGCATAATGGGAAAAACCACACGATACGGCTATAATTGAGCATGGACCTTCCGGTCAACAAATAATGTACGAACGTGACCGGAGGAAAGAACATCACCAGGAATATCCCGGCCGCGCATATCTTCCAGAACATCAACCGGCGGTCCCACACGAACAGGAAAACGTACAAAAAGATGAGTATCCCGGCAACGCCCACATAACAGTTGAACATCTCCAGATGGTTCATGTTGCTGAGGTTCCAATGGAAAAAATCCTGATGCAGCTTTGTCCCGAAAAATTCCGGAACAAAAGCCCTCAAAGCCGCCGCGGGTCTTATAACCGCGTACGTCAAGGCTTTCTGGAATGTGCCGGGCGCGGTTATCCCCTGCCGGCTGTTCCACATAAAAGGGCCCAGCCTTATAAAAGTTATAGCGAAAGACATAACAGCTCCCAGCCCGCTTACAAGAAGGGGCCTTGGATCGAAAACAACCTTTTGGCCTTTTTTCCTGAAAGACCGAAAAAGCGCGAAAAGAAAACATATCCAGAAAGCATATATCACTCGTTGAAAACTGCCGATAAAAAGGAACATCGACAAAACGAACGTCACAAGCAAAAGGTTCGGCAAAAAGCGTCTTTCGCGCTGTGTGTATATTAGATAAAGCCAGAGCGGCACATACACCATGAAAGAGAAGCTCGATATACCCACCGTCATATTTATCACCGAGCTGCTTGAAAAAAGATAGATAACAGAAGACAAAAGTGCCCAGAACCTGTCTCCCATTATACGTTTAAAAAAGATATACGCGAAAAGTCCGGCTGCGAGAACATGCAAGACAAGGATAAGAGTAACAGCGAAAGGCAGGATCTTCTCGGGAGCGAAATACGCAAGCGTCAAAGGGGGATAACAAAAAAAATTATGAGGGTTCCCTAAAAAAGCCGCCCCGCACCTGACATACGGGTTCCATTGGGGTATGATCCAGGATTGCAGGGCCCTTGACTGCATATAGTGGTAAGGCATTATCACCTCACGCACGTCATGATTTGCGTCAAGAACATGGCCGTGGATAAAAAAATCCAGGAAGAATATACCCACAAGGCATATCAAGAACAAAACCGGGAATTTATCGTTCTTCATTTTCACCGCACAAGTGTTCTTGCTGGTATTTTATACAAACCCCGGAGGCCGGGGTCGTCCGAAAAGATCGTAACTCCTGAGCCCACATCTCTATATCCCGAAAACACGGCCTTCGGGATCTTTATGTCTCCCGTCCGAGGAAGCGGATCTAAAACACACTCCTATGTACGGGATAAATCCAAGTATCCTGATGGTTCTTAACCATAAAACCTCCAGCCCGGCAGATGAAACCATCGACGATAGCTGCTTTTTATCGTAAAAGATCACAAAGAAGTCTTCGGGCACCAGTTTCATGGCTTTTGAGGCGCGATAGAAAAGACTCCAGAATACGGATCGGCCCGGGACAATGGCCAGCGCGTAAGGCCCGCTTGTTTTAGCCATTTCACGCAGAATCTCCGACGGATCCCTGAAATGCTCAATAACGCCGATATTATAAACGATGTTTTCAGCGCTCTTCCTTATATTAAGGCTTAGCCGGGCGATATCACAATTCACAAGATCAGCTTCTATGCCGTAAGCTTGCGACAGGAGCTTTGCCCGTGACAAAGCGGCGTTTGAAATGTCCACCAGGACCGCCGCGTCTCCGCGCCGCTTAGCTACCTTGAGGGTCACTTCCCCGGATCCACACCCGGCTTCTATGAGTGTCCCCTTTCCGGTGTTTTTCAACAGATATCCGGCAAGCGCTGAGGTTATGAACCGTCTTCGGCACCATGAAATGATCCCTCCCGGAAAACTGCCCTGCCTTTTTGCCCAGAACCCATCCCACATCGATCCCTCCGACAACCCGGACTCCTCTCCGGGAACGCCATGTTCCTCGAGATCCGCGGCTGTTCCCCCCAGAAATAAACCTCTTATTATCCCTTTCAGGAAAGCGAAAGCGTTTGTCATCCCGGCTCTTATCCCCGCGCGACGAAAAATGTTATACCATATGCGGTGCGGAACAAGATAAAAATAAACTAGCCCAAAAGCCTGAAGCCGTTTAAGCGTCTGCGGGCCGAGGCCGTTAACGCTTATTACAGGATCGCCGTACCGTTTGTACTGAGAATAATCCGAAGACAAAAGCTTCATCCCATGTGTTCCATTTTTGGCTATCTCATAGAGCTCTGTTCCGGGATAAGGACAAACCACATTCAAAAAGATCTGCTGGCACTCCTTTATGCTGCGGCAGAACCTTATCGTCCTCCACGCGGTCTTAAGCGTCTCGTTGGGATGACCGAGCATAGCCGAACCCCTCGTTTCGATACCCGCTTTGTGGGCCATCTTATACGCCTTTTTGATATCATCAAGGCTTACCCCTTTCTTAATATCCCTGAGTATTCCCGCGTCACCGCTTTCTATTCCGAAAGATATCCTTATCAATCCGGCCGACTTCATTATCTCGAGTATCTCCTGGTCTACGGTCGAGGCGTGGGTCCATCCTTCCCATGTGAATTTCATGCCCGAATCGTAAATAGCCCGGCAGATATCCTTCAACCTTGGGCGGTTCAGCGTAAGCGTCTCATCCATAAAGATTATGTGGCCTATACCAAAATCCTGCGTTATCGTCCTGCACTCCTCTAT
>CAYMBK010000233.1:0-5675 GCA_964388645.1 uncultured Planctomycetia bacterium
GGCCGCTTACGGCACTATAATAGGGGGGGTAAGCGGACTTGCGGTATTGTTTTTTAGTTACATTAAAAAAGAGAACCTCAGGGCTTTTAACATTCCGGCGTCTTTCAGATTTGATCCGGAGGCGACAAAGACGCTTTTTAAGTTCGGGACTCCCTCGGGATGTGAATTTTTTCTCAATCTTCTGGCTTTCGATCTTATTGTCATGATATTCCATTCCGCGGGGCCGTTAGCCGCGACCGCTTCGACCATAGTTTTTAACTGGGATATGGTCTCGTTCGTACCTCTTCTGGGTGTCCAGGTCGGTGTTACCAGCCTTGTAGGAAGATACATGGGTTCGGGCCGGGCGGATATAGCCGGAAAGGCAGCTATGTCAGGTTTTAAAATGGGGATGGTGTATTCTGCCGTTGTTTTTGTACTCTTCGCGGGTTTTCCGGGGTTTCTTGCCGGGTTTTTCGCTCCGCATTCCGGAGGCGGGGTTTTTGCCGAGGCGCTTCCCCTGACAATTTTCATGATACGCGTCGCATCGCTCTATGTTCTTGCGGAGGCGGTGTTCGTAGTTTTTATTGGAGCTTTACGCGGTGCCGGAGATACTCTTTGGGCTATGCTGCTTTCGGTTTCTTTGCATTGGGTTATCGTTCCGGTGCTTTTTGTCATGTTGAAGCTTTCTAACGCCAGTATCGAAGCGGCATGGAAAACGGTAGTAGGGCTGTTTCTTGTTTTTTCGGTATTGGTGTATGTAAGGTACAGGAGAGGGAAATGGCGTAAAATAACCATGCTTGAACCTGTTTTTCCCGTTCCTTCTCCTGTAGTGCCTGATGATTTTCATGAGATATCCGACCTTTAGGCAAAGAGGGGGTCAATAGGCACAAGATGGGAAAAGAGAGGCGCAATTTTTGTTCTTGGCGTAAAAGGGCATCAAGAACGGGCGCGCCGAGGCGATGATCAAATGTCTTGTGGATAATACGGTATGCGTATAAAATATTGGCGATCGTGAACATGCAAGATGTTCTAACGGCAAGACAATTGCAAAAGGAGGGGGAGTTATGACGAAAGCAAAAGCGAGGCACATCCTTGTGAGTTCCGAAGAAAAATGCAGCGAGATAAAAAAGAGCATAGAAGGAGGAGTGGACTTTTCTGAAATGGCAAAGGCGCACTCTTCATGTCCTTCCGGTAAGCAGGGAGGTGATCTCGGGGAGTTTTCTCCGGGCGAAATGGTTCCGGAATTCGATAAAGTGGTGTTCAGCGCCGAAGTTGGAAAGGTGCACGGGCCTATCAGGACGGATTTCGGGTACCATTTGATCGAGATAACCAGCCGGTGCTGAGTACCGAAGGCAAAAGCGCGAACGCGAGGAGGGGCCAATGAGGCGTAAGATAGCGGCTAGCCTTGTTTTAGCCGTATTTACTTTGTTCAGTTCTATGTGTTGCGTATACGCAGACGAAGATCAACTCACGGCTAATGAAGAACTCTTGAAGGAGCTTAGGGATCTCAGGATCATAATACAGGCTCAGGATGCCAGGATAGAAGAACTGGAGAGGAAAGTTTCCGCCCAGAGCAAGGCAATAGAAAGCCGTTCACCGTCTGAAGGCAGGGAGGACGCCGGCGATGTGTCAGGGAGGTTGAAGCATGAACTTGAGAGGCTCCGGGATATAGGAGGTATAGAGATAGGGGCGGGGCTTACTTTTGTGGGACAGGGTACGCCCAACGCTAATAACGCGGGAAATACCGATGGCGAAGATTCAAGGTTTGACGGTTCATGGTCGGCCGAGATCGAATTGGCTAAAAGTTTCGGCGATACCGGCATGGCGTATATGCTTTTGGAGGCGGGCCAGGGGGACGCGATAGAGAGTGAACTTTTGGTTTTCAGCAATGTTAACAGCGATGCCATGGCGTCGGGCGCTCGCGTCGAAATAAGCGAAGCATGGTATGAACAACATATTTTCGACAGGCAATTCACCGTTACTGCAGGAAAGATAGACGCGACCAATTATATCGACACCAATGAGTTCGCTAATGACGAGACAACTCAGTTCCTGGGGGGTATTTTCCGCAATTCGGCCGTCATTGATTGGCCTGATGGAAATGCTTTTGGCATGAGGGCGTACCTTTCTCCGAGCTGCGTAGAGTTTCTGGACGCTGGGGTGGTTTATATGGACGAAAGGGGCGACTGGGAGAACCTCTTTGATAACCCTTTTATAGCCGCTCAGCTTAATTTTATGCCGGCGGCGGCATTTGGTTATGACGATGAGTTGTGGGCGGGTAATTATCGCGTTCTTTTCTGGTATAACGGTTCCGCACACGCGAGGGTAAATGATCCTGACGTTATTGAGCGTGGCAGCGCGGGCTTTGGGATAAGCTGTGACCAGAGGATAACGGATTCTTTCGGTGTTTTTGGTCGTTTTGGGTTTGCGGATCCCGTCACGAGCGATCTTGGTTATGACTGGTCTCTGGGAGGGCAAATAGCCGGAAAGTTATGGGGCCGAGAAAACGACGTGATCGCCGCCGCGATAGGCCAGGCCATACCGGGTAAGGAGTATAGCGACGCCAACGAGTTCCATCGGACCGAAACCCATGTGGAAACTTATTATTCTCTCAAGGTTAGCGATCATCTTACGATCTCGCCGGATATTCAGCTAATATGGGATCCAAACGGGGGAGGTACGATCGTCGGCAAGGACCGTGATGCGATCTTTGTTTACGGAGTCAGGGGACAGGTTGATTTTTAGCTTTTTTCCGCGGGGACTCGGCATAGCGAAGGAGTTTTATGCCGGGCCGGTATCCGGAGGCGGCCGCAGCCTTAGGCGCGGAGAACAAGCAGGCATCAGGGCAGGAAGTCTAGAGCATGGAACGGGGGATAACTATTTTTGGAAAATGCCAGGATTGCTGGTATAATCTAAGCGTGGCGTTCCGGGTATCAAAAAGAGGTGTACTATGGGAGTTTTGAGAACATCTATATTTTACGCTTTGATCTTCATAATGACGGCGGTTCAGGCGGCTGCTTTTGAAGACGGACTTATCGACGGTGTTTACGGCGGAGAATATTCTTTCGTATCTGTCGAAGTTACCATAGAAGATTCTGAGGTCAAGGACATAAGGATGATAAGCCACGGCGGCGGCGGATCGAAATATGCCAAAATGGTAGAGCCTGTTATAAGCGAGATGGTGAAAACCCGATCTATCTCGGTAGATGCCGTAACGGGTGCGACAGTAAGCAGTGAGAACCTTAAGAAAGCGGTTGATATAGCCGTAAGCAAAGCCAGAAAATAAAATTTTTACCGGTACAAAAACATGAGAAAAGCCAAGGTGAAACAAAAAATTTTCGCTGTAGCGAAAAAGAAAGATATCCCGGCAGAATACCGAGACACTCCTGTAGGCCTTCTTCTGGAATATCATAATCTTGACAGGAAGTTCGATGTGCACTCGAAGGCCCGCCTTCTTATAGGCATGTGCATGGACAACCGTAAGCATCTTCATATTCCTGACAATTTCGCTTACATAATACGCTCAGGAGGGGCTAACCTGAGATACAGCGAGTTCAAGGTGTCCTACGCCATAGCGGTCGGAGGAGTAAGGCATGTTGTTCTTATAGCTCATAATAATTGCGGCATGGTAAACCTCATGGCAAAGAAAAATGAGTTCGTTACCGGGCTTGTCAAAGGAGCGGGCTGGAAAAAAGAAGATGCGGAAGATCATTTTATGAACCTGGTGTTGCTGCATGAAATAGGCAATGAAATAAACTTTGTTATGTGCGAAGCAGAGAGGATCAGAAGAAGGTATCCCAGGATAAAAGTAGTTCCTCTTTACTACCGTCTGGAAGATAACCGTCTTTATTGCTTGTTTTGATGCTTATCATATGTAAAGCTAAGTGTCGCGGAGTTTTTCCGTCAGCGTAGAGAGCAGCGGATCCAGAGTGAAAATGTTCCGGTGGTCGTTACCGGGAAAAGGACAGGGAAGGTGCATGTGGAAAAATTAATAGATCTCAGCAGCCCCTCGGCGTTTATAGGAAAACAGGGTAAAGGGGTTATAAGTTTCGGGTCGGGCCAGCCCGATCTTCCCCCTCCGAAAGAAGCTGTCGAGGATATCGATATAAGAAAAGACCTCAGGGATGGCCTTATTCAGGGAGAGCTTCCTCTGAGGGAAGCCCTGGCCAAAGAGTATCCGGCTTCAACTGCCGAGAATTTTGTTATAACCAACGGGGCTTCCGAGGCGCTGGATCTTATTTTCAGGTCATGGGGGAAAGGGAAAGTGCTTCTTCCCCGGCCGTACTATTATTCCTATCCGCCCATCGTTAAAATGGCCGGGATGGAACCGGTATACACGGACCTTGTGGACGGCAGGATAGACCTCGACGATTTTAAAAAGAAAGTCACGGGCTGTAAGGCGGTCTTAATAAATTCTCCTTCGAATCCCACGGGAAGGGTGGAGGCCATTGAGACGCTTAAAGAGATCGAGAAGATAACCGAAAAATACGGCATATATGTCATATCGGACGAAGTTTACAAAGACCTGATATATGAACGTGAAAATTACTGTATACAGGGGAAGCATGTTATAACAGTGAATTCCTTTTCTAAAACCTATGCAATGTGCGGGGTTAGGGTGGGCTATCTTTGGAGCGGCGACCAGAAAATAGCTGAAGACATCATAGAGATAAAGACCCATACATCGATGAACACTAACCTTGTAGGCCAGGATATGGCTCTCAGGGCCATGGCCGTCCCCAAAGACTATATCGCGGGCCAACAGAAAATATGGAAACAACGCCGGGATCTTATATACAAGGAGTTTTGTGACCTTGGGTTTGAGTTATGGAAACCGGAGGGAGCGTTCTATATACTTCCGAAATGCAAGAACGCCAAAAAATTCTTAAGGACGCTCTACTGCGAATATAAGGTCATACTTTATCTGGGAGAATGGTTCGGTGCCCCAAACCACATAAGGCTGAGCTACGCGCTGGATACCGAACTTATAATAGAAGGCATCGGAAGAATAAAGGATGCTATGAGAAAAGTTCCCTGCTTATAGGAGGCCTTTACGCCGACGTTTTTCCTGAGGGTGGCATATTCGAGAAAAGCCCTTTGATCCTGCTGCCTTAGCAGCAGAGCCCGGGAAAGATGGTATCTCCCGGCGGGAAGTTCCGGACGTCCGGAATGTTATATTTTCGGGCCTCTTGGAGTTGATTGCCCGCCTCACGCAGGAAAAGTAAGGATGTTTTCTTGCCGGTATTTGAGACGAGAGGCATAAGACAGGTACGCAATATTATACAGCCCGGATCCCGGGTAGTTCGTTTACGGGCTTAGAAAGGCAAAAGCCCGGGGAAATCCCCGAAAAGTAAACCAAGGAGAATTTACATGGCCGGAAACACCAGCAAAATACCGCTTATGAAAGCGTATAAGAACATATCTTTTCTTAACAGCCCTCCGGCACGTTTGATAAGGATCATGTCTGAAATGATAGAGCCGGAGGTGCGCTGTCGTGAACACGGGATATCCGGAACGGTGGTGTTTTTCGGCTCTGCCAGGACCCTTTCCAGGAAAGAGGCTCTTAAGAACCTGAAAGACGCGGAAGCGAGATCCAAAAAAGCCAAAACACTGTCAGAGCGGCTTCGCCGGGAACATCAAAGGGCCAGGAATGATCTTGAAATGTCGGTGTATTACGAGGACGCGCGCGAGCTTGC
>CAYMBK010000234.1:0-3739 GCA_964388645.1 uncultured Planctomycetia bacterium
CTTGGCCGCTTTGTCAGATTCATGAAGGAACAGTGGAGAAACTCAACCGTGATCCTGACAGGATCAACGCTTTCGAGGCTGTTTCGGGATGATGTTAGATATCCGGTCGGACGAGTCAGGAAGATAACGCTATGGCCTTTTTGTTTTTCTGAGTTTTTGCAGGCGCTTGGCAAAAAAGATATTTCAGAACAGATACGCGAAGGTAAGACAGATCTTTCCCCCGTACAGCACAAGTATCTGCTTGAACTGTATGACCGGTTTTTAGTTATAGGAGGCCTTCCCGAGGTCGTTATGGCCAATGCCGGCGGCAAGCCCGCTGAACCCGTTCTAGACCAATTGATAGCCGATTATGAAAGTGATTTTGTGAGAATTTTCGGAGAAGATCAAATAGACATAGTTAAAGCATGTTTCAGGAGTGTAGCGAACTTTGTCGGTTCGGTTTCGAAAAATACATCGGTTATTCCTTCTCCGTCCACTCCGCAGAACGCGAAAATAAACGATGTATTTTTTCGGCTGGAATCATGGCATCTTATAATAAGATCCGATCAGAAAGGACCCGGCGCCGAGGCTAATCACAGTTATCTTCCCAAGCGATATATGTTCGATACCGGTATTCTTCGCAGGTTCAGGGAATCGGCCTGGCCTTCCATAAATGTTATCAAGACATTGTCTTCAGAGTTACGTATCCCTCTCGGAGGGGCGCTGGAAAATCAATGCGCTATAGAGATAAGCCGATCCGGTGAAACGATAAATGGTTGGAAAAAAGCGCCCTCCGGCAGCGAAATAGATTTCATAGTGAAAAGGCGGGATATTACCGTGCCCATCGAATGCAAGGCTTCTCTTAAATTCGACAAAAAGCATGTAAGAGGTTTGACAGGCTATATGTCAAAATACAATGTAGGTGTCGGAATACTGGCGAGTTTAGCGCCTTATCAGCATATAGACGTACCCTCCGCGGGTAAAATAATAAATGTGCCGGTATATATGCTTGAAGCGTTAGACAGGATCATTTAGTTGGGCGAATATGGGAGGGGCTAGTCTCCCACGGTCATCCTGAAGGCCCGTAAGCCTCCACCGGTCATCCTGCCTGTCCTGAGGCCGTCTGGCCGAAGGATCTAAAGACAAGAAAAAAAGTGAACCAGACTTGACTATTTGTACTAAATATAGTAAACTACAGTTAGCTATATTGAGGAGATGAGATGTTAGAAGAGTTGTTTTACATACATTCCAAAACTGTCGAGAACGTACCCCGGAATTTCAGGCGGTATCTTTACGAGCTTATTGACTGGGAGTCCGGCCGCGTTTGTGTGACCGGGGCCAGGGGTGTCGGCAAAACAACGATGCTTTTACAGCATTATCATCAAAAATACGCGGATGTTGAGAAATGTCTATATGTTTCAGCGGATAATATTGAAATATGCGCCGTAGGGCTCTTTAAAACGGCGAAAGAATATTTTAGTTACGGCGGGCAGGCTTTGATAATAGACGAGATACACAAATACCCTTCGTGGCAGACGGAACTTAAAAATATCACGGACACTTTCAAGGATAAAAAGATAATGGTCTCCGGAAGCTCATCTATCGACCTTCAAAAAAGCAAGGCGGATCTTTCTCGGAGGATGGTTTATTACGAACTTAAAGGCCTTTCTTTCAGGGAATATTTGAAGCTTAAGGAAAATGTCGACTTCCCGCCTGTTTCGCTCGAAGAGATATTTCAAGGCCATGTCGCTATGTCCCAGAAAATAACCCTAAAAGGCCCTGTTTTGAAATATTTCGAGAGATACTTATCGGGCGGGTATTACCCGTTCTTTGCCGAAGGCGAAGGGGTTTACGTGTCAAAGCTGCTCAATATCATAGAAAAAGTGCTCTACCAGGACATAGCGATAACGGGCAATATGAAATATGCCCACATTAACGTATTAAAAAAGATCCTGCGGCTAATATCAGATTCCGTGCCCTTTGTCGCGAACATTTCAAAAATGAGCAGAGACATGGGAATATCGAAGGAATATATTTATATTTACCTGGAATACCTTGAGAGGGCCGGACTCATAAACGCGATGCGGGGTAAGGGTAAAGGCTACAGGCTTGTACGTAAAGCCGAAAAGATCTTTATGGAGAACACCAATCTGCTTTTGGCTCTCAATCATTCGCTTAAGTCAGAAAGCGGGCTGGGAGCTGTCCGCGAGACATTTTTTGTCAATCAACTGAAAGATACGGCTAATATCAGCGTAAGTGAAAAAGGAGATTTTTTGGTAGACAGCAAATACGTCGTTGAAATAGGAGGAAAAGATAAAAAGGCCGTTCAGATAAAAGAGCTTAAAGACGCGTACATTGCCGCCGACCGCATCGAAATAGGATACGGCGCCAAAGTGCCGTTATATCTGTTTGGTATGTTGTATTGAGAAGGAAGTAGTAAGAACCGATGACATGAATTCCGGTCATCCTGCCTGTCCTGAGGCCGTCTGGCCGAAGGATGTAAAAAAACAACGAAATATCATATGCACAGTTTGATTTTTCAATAAAAATAGTGTATGCTATTGCTATGAATAAACTGATAAAAAGAACCATAGACCTAACGAGGGTAAAAGACCTTATGCAACTTTTCCCGGTAACGGCCATTTTGGGACCGAGGCAATCCGGGAAGACCGTTCTTGCGGGGAAGATAGGGTATGACCACTATTTTGATCTTGAGAACCCAAGGGATCTGGCTAAATTTCAGCAGGCGCAGCTTATTCTTGAGGATCTTGAAGGAGTGATAGTAATAGACGAGGTCCAGCGAAGCCCAGAACTTTTTCCCTTAATAAGATTTTTGACTGACAATAACCCCCGGCAAAAATATCTTATACTCGGCAGCGCTTCCGGAGAACTGCTCAGGCAGACATCCGAGTCCCTAGCGGGCCGTGTGGCCTATTACGAATTAGGGGGCTTGAGGATCTCCGATGTCGGGATAAAAAATGTAAAGAAACTTTGGTTGAGAGGAGGGTTCCCCAGGGCTTATCTCGGAAAATCCGACCCGGAGGCCTTTCTGTGGCTGTCAAATTACATCAGCGCTTTGCTTGAGAGGGATATGCCTCAGTTGGGTATAAAGATACCCGCTAACACGCTTCGCAGGTTTTGGACAATGATATGTCATTATCACGGGCAGGTTGTTAACTTTTCCGAGATAGGGCGGGCTTTCGGGGTCTCCGATATGACGGTAAGAAAGTATCTGGACATACTTGAAAAGACCTTTATGGTGAGGTTGCTTCAGCCATGGTATGTTAATGTAGGTAAGAGGCTGGTTAAAAGGCCTAAAGTGTACGTAAGAGATAGCGGGATCTTTCACTCTCTTATGGCAATAGAAAGCAGCGACACACTGACTTCCCACAACAAACTTGGGGCTTCCTGGGAAGGGTTCGCTCTAGAGGCCTCGGCCCGAAGTATAGGTAAAAGAAGAGAAGAGTATTATTTCTGGGGTACCCACACAGGCGCGGAAGTAGACCTTTTTTGGCAGTCCGAGGGAGCGAATTGGGCCGTAGAATGCAAATATGCTAATGCTCCCACGGTAACAAAGTCCATGAAGTCGGCTATGAAAGATCTTAACCTTAAACATCTGTGGGTGGTCCATCCCGGCAGGGAAACCTACAAACTTGGCAAAAACATAACCGCCCGCCCGATCTCAGGTATCGGTGAAAAGTGGGAGTACTAGAACGAAGGAAGTTTCGAGGACATGAATTCCGGTCATCCTGAAGGCCCG
>CAYMBK010000235.1:0-3653 GCA_964388645.1 uncultured Planctomycetia bacterium
ACGAGGTCTTTTGATAAAGTAGACCTCAGGAGAAAAGAGCTCAAGGTTTCGGAGGCTGAGATAAGCGGGGCTTACCAGGACCTCAAGCCCGGCATGCTGGAGACGCTAAAGGCCGTCATACAGAATATTGACAAATTTTACCGCAATCAACTTCCCCGGTCCTGGACTATCCGGCATGATAACGGAGTGGAACTTGGCGAAAAATTCGCCGCCATAGAAAGGGTAGGGGTGTATGTTCCCAGCGGTACCGTGCCTCTTGTGTCCAGCGTTTACATGACGGTCCTTCCTGCCCGGATAGCGGGAGTTAAGAAGATCGTTATGGCATCTCCGCCCGATAAACACGGCTCTATCGATCCTCATATACTCGTCGTCGCCGATCTGCTCAAGGTCGATGAAATATATAAGATGGGAGGAGCTCAGGCTATAGGCGCTTTGGCTTTTGGGACAAAGACCGTCGCTAAGGTCGACAAAATAGTGGGCCCGGGCAATGAATACGTCACAGAGGCCAAAAGGCAGGTCTTCGGATATTGCGACATTGATATGCTTGCAGGTCCCAGCGAGGTGTTGATCATCGCAAATAGTCATGCCGATACGGAATATCTTAGAAGAGATCTTTCTTCCCAGTCAGAGCATCACAAAGGTCTTTCGGTGCTGGTAACGCCTTCAAAAAAAATATTCAATATTTTTTCAAAAGATGAAAACGTCCCGGGATATGTTATTAAGGCGGCTAATCTGGACGAAGCGGCGGAAATATCCAATCTGATAGCTCCGGAACATCTCCAGCTCATGGTAACAGCTCCGAAAAGGGTTCTCAAGAAAATAACTAACGCGGGGGCTATTTTTCTGGGACAGTATTCTCCCGTGGCCATAGGGGATTACATCGCCGGACCCAGCCATGTGCTGCCTACCGGCGGCACGGCACGATATTCTTCGGGGTTGAACCTGAGAAGTTTTATAAAAAGTTCTCATGTCATATCCTACTCGAAAAAAGCTCTTTGTACTTCGGCTGTGTGGGTGCGGGAACTGACCGCCATAGAAAAACTGGAAGAGCACTGGAGATCGGTGCAAGCCAGATGCGAGTGATATCGGTGTCCGGTAAAAAGGCTGTATCATGCGGGAGGGATAATGAAGATCTTCAGTAAAAACGATAAGCGCGAAAAAAGGATAACAAGGGACTACAGGAGAAAGTCGAATGAAACTTCTATAGAAGCCGCGTTTTTCAACGTAGACGGCACCGGCATCTCTAAGGTCTCTACCACGATAGGTTTTCTGGATCACATGATAACGTTATTCGCGTATCACGGGTTTTTCGATATAGAACTCAAGGCGTCAGGCGATACTCATGTTGATAAACATCATCTCAACGAGGATATCGGACTTGCTATGGGGGAATTGTTCAGAAGAGCTTTGGGTGAGTGCAGGGGAATAGCGCGGATATCTTCACAGGAAGCACCTATGGACATGGCTTTGGCAAAAGTTGTAGTGGATATTTCCAACCGGCCCGCGTTCAGTTTTAAGTTCCCTCAAAAGAAAGCGGACGATCTTTCGGGTGAAGAAGAAGGATATTCCATGCATTATGGCATGGATTTTCTCGAAAGTTTTGCCAAGAAGATGGCTATAAATCTTCATGTCGAAGTCTCGGGAGATGGAGACATGCATCACTATTTTGAGGCTGTTTTTAAGGCGTTCGGGATGGCTATGGATAAAGCCACACGCATCGATCGGCGAAGGCCGATCGACATCCCATCGAGCAAAGGGATATTGTAGCTGCCGAGGCCCTGCACTAAGGCGAAGAGCGGCTGTAAACATGAGGCAAAAAGGCCGGGAAAAATGATTTGCATAATTGACTACGGGACGGGCAATCTGAGAAGCGTATACAATGCTTTCCGTCATATAGGGGAAGATACGCGGATCTGTGAAACGCCGCGTGATATTGACCGGGCTGATAAGATAGTTCTTCCTGGAGTGGGTTCATCTAAGGACGCGATGAGGGGTCTTACAGAAGGGGGGTACGCGGACAGGCTCAGGACGAACATAGAAAAGAAAAAACCGTTTCTCGGAATTTGTCTCGGGCTGCAGCTTCTTTTTAGCCATAGCGACGAGTCATCAGGGTGCGATTGCCTGGGACTTTTTCCCGGCAATGTTAAATGTTTTCCCGCGGGAAACGGTTTGAAAGTACCGCAGATAGGCTGGAATACCGTAGAGTTGACAAAGAAGGATTGCCCTTTATTCAATGGCATTAAAAGCGGAGAGTATTTTTATTTTGTGCATTCGTATTATTGTGAGTACAAGGGGGAGTATACCGCCGCTCTTACGAGCTATGGGGCCGAGTATATATCGGCGTTGTGGAAGGAAAATCTTTTCGCTGTGCAATTTCATCCGGAAAGGTCTCAGGGCAGCGGTCTGAAATTAATGGAGAATTTCGCGAAATTATGAAAATAATACCGGCAATAGATCTGATAGACGGAAAAACGGTAAGGTTAAGACAGGGAGAGTATGGACAGAAAATGGTCTACGACATATCCCCTGTTGATGCGGCCAAAAAATGGGCCGAAATGGGAGCAGAGCTGATACATGTCGTCGATCTTGACGGAGCGCGTGAAGGCAGGCCGGTAAACCTTGATATTGTCGGGCAGATCGTTAAAGCCGTTGATATTCCGGTTGAAACAGGCGGAGGATACCGTACGCGAGAACATGTGATCTCGGCCATAGAAAAAGGGGTCAAGCGGGTTGTGCTCGGGTCAAGGATATTCAGGGACATAAGTTTCGCGCGTGATATACAACAGGAAATGAAGGAACAGATAAGATTCAGCCTGGATGTTAAGAATTTAAGGCCCAGTGTGGATGGTTGGAAAAACACGGTGGATATAGACATTTCGACAATAATGGACTGGTTCGCTGATTTTGGGGTCAGGGAGATGATATACACCGACATAAAGAATGATGGAATGTTGGCTGGCCCGGACATCGCGGGGCTTGAAAATATCCTGGCTTGCGCGGGCGGAATGAAGGTTATCTCGGCGGGCGGGGTGAAAACCGCCGAGCATATCAGGCAACTTAAACGTCTTGAGCCAAAAGGGCTTTCAGGCGTTATCATAGGGAGGGCTTTGTACGAGGGGACCATAAGCCTTAAGGAGGCGATGGATGCTGGCAAAACGAATAATACCATGCCTTGACGTTAAGGACGGCAGAGTTGTTAAGGGTGTTAATTTCATAAGTTTGCGCGATGCCGGAGACCCGGTAGAGAACGCGAGGGTGTACAATAATGAGGGTGCGGACGAGCTGGTCTTTCTTGATATAACCGCTAGCCATGAAAAAAGGAAGACCATTGTAGATGTCGTCCGGCGTGTTGCCGAGGAAGTGTTCATGCCCTTTACGGTCGGCGGAGGCATACTCAGCGTTGATGATATTCGCGTGCTTCTTCAGGCTGGATGTGATAAGGTCTCGATCAATACTTCCGCCGTGGAGAACCCTGATTTCGTCAGACAGTCTGCCGGCAGATTCGGGTCTCAATGCGTTGTGGTAGCTATAGATGCCAAGAAAGCAAAGAGAGGAGGTAGGCGATTAGCGAGAGGAGCAGCATGGCCAGGAAGGCGGGGATATATCTCGATAGCGCCCGGCCGCGAACAGCTGCGGCGATCGTGTAGGCGACC
>CAYMBK010000236.1:0-3775 GCA_964388645.1 uncultured Planctomycetia bacterium
GATTATCGGAGGCTGACCGCCGGCTTAAACTTGATAGAGCCGATCTCGGTAATCGGAAATGATATCGGATATAATCATGAGGGAATATTCGGAAACGATACCAGTGCAATACCAGGACGGCTTCACTGTGTTCATGGGCTTAAAGATAAAGGTTGATCCGAGGGTCCTTATCCCCCGGCCTGAAACGGAATTGCTGGTAAGAGTAGCCGTAGAGACACTCAATCGGGCGATCCCGGGAGAAAGCAAAATAGTCGATATGTGCACCGGAAGCGGGGCTGTGGCGATCTCTCTTGCGGGGTTACTTCCGAAGGCGAAGATAACGGCAGTTGATATCTCCGCCAAAGCTCTCGAGGTGGCCTCAGAGAATATAAATAATACGGGTTTCCCGGAAAGAATAGACATCGTGGAGTCCGACATTTTTTCAGGTTTTAGTGCTGATCATGAAGGGGTGTATGACGGCGTAGTGGCGAATCCGCCGTATGTTTCCGAACTGGATCTTGAGTTTCTTGATCCCTGGGTAAAAGCGGAACCTGTCGTAGCTCTTTTCGGCGGCAAGGACGGTATAGATCATCTGGCCGCGATATGTTCGCAGAGCCCCAAGTTCCTGAAAAAGGGAGGGTTCCTGGCGGTCGAAGTAGGGTATGACCAGTCATCGGCGGTAAAAAAGAAGATGGCAGAGAATGGGTTCTCGGTGATAAAGAGCTTTAAAGATCATAATGGGTACGACAGAGTGATAAGAGGTTTCAAAAATGGATAAGCTTGTCATAGAAGGTGGGAAAAAGCTTTCCGGAAGCGTGGAAGTGAGCGGGGCCAAGAACGCTTGCCTTCCCATACTTGCCGCGACGCTGCTGACTGAAGAAAAATGCAAGATAGCAAATGTCCCTGACCTCAAAGATACCTTGACCATGATAAAAATACTTGAGGGCATGGGAAGGCGCCTCAAGAAAACCCGAGGCAAGGTTGAGGTATGCGGTGGAAAAGTTACCGGAATGATAGCGCGTTATGACCTCGTGAGGACAATGAGAGCTTCGATAGCGGTCCTGGGTCCTCTTCTCGCTAAATACGGAGAAGCAAAGGTGTCTTTTCCTGGAGGGTGCGTAATAGGGCCGAGGCCAGTGGATCTTCACTTTAAGGGGCTGAAGGCGCTGGGCGCTAATATCAAGGTCGAAGAGGGATATATTGTGGCCCGCGCGAAAAAGCTCAAAGGGACAAGAGTGTATCTCGGAGGGCATTTTGGTTCCAGTGTACTGGCCACGGCGAACACAATGATGGCGGCGGTAATGGCTAAAGGGGAAACCGTCATAGAGGACGCGGCATGTGAACCCGAGGTAGCTGACTTGGCGAATTTTCTCATAAAGATGGGAGCGCAGATAAAAGGCGCCGGTACGCCCACGGTCAGGATACATGGAGTCAAGTGTTTGGGCGGCGCGGAACATTCAGTTATTTCCGACAGAATTGAGGCAGGGACATACATGATGGCCGCTTTAATAACGGATGGAAAACTGAGGATCGTAGGTGCGGATATCGAGCACAATACCGCTCTTGTAGACAAGATCAGAGAGATCGGAGCTTTAGTCGAAGAATCCCAGGGATCGATAACAGTTTCGCGCCTTTCACGGAGGCTGAAGGCGACAGACGTTACGACATTTACTTATCCGGGGTTCCCGACAGATCTTCAGGCACAGATGATGAGTTTGCTTTCCATTTCCTCGGGGTTAAGTGTTGTGACGGAGAAAGTATATCCCGAACGTTTCATCCATATCAGCGAACTTAACCGGATGGGGGCAAATATAATTCTAGAAGGTTCAACCGCGATAATTAAGGGAGTGCCGCGTTTGAGCGGGGCTCCTGTAATGGCATCCGATCTGAGGGCCTCGGCAGCCTTGGTCTTGGCCGCATTGGTCGCCGAGGGTAGGACGGAGATATCGCGTATATACCATCTTGACAGGGGCTACGAACGCCTGGAACAAAAACTTTCAGGAGTAGGTGCGGTAATAAGCAGGGTCAAAGAATAAAAAGAGCATAGAGTCCAATAAAAGGAGGAGTAAACCTAATGTCGGTAGTAATCAGATTAAAAAGGATGGGGACAAAGAAAAAACCTTTTTACAGGATAGTGGCTATGACTAAATCCGAAAAGAGGGATGGAAAAGCTATAGAAGAACTGGGACACTACGATCCTAAGAAGGGTAAGGAGAACATTGAGGTCGATAAGGTACGCGTAGATTACTGGCTTAAAAACGGGGCCGTTCCTTCTGCGACCGTGAAGAGCATAATCAAAAGAGCCAACGGGTAAATACAGTTTGTTAGATATATCCCTTAATCTCTGGGGCGTGGGAATACAAAACAACAGGCCTATATGGTAATTGATATTTTGACACTTTTTCCGGGTATGTTCCGAGGGGTTTTCGAAGAATCTATGTTGAAAATAGCCAGAGAGAGAGACATAGCGGAGATCAATACCTGGGATATACGACATTGGACAGAAGACAGGCATAGAACGGCCGATGATAAGCCTTACGGAGGCGGACCTGGCATGGTAATGAAGGTGGAACCCCTTGATAAGGCTATAGCGCAACTGCGGGAAAGAGGGGCTGTTTCCAGCAGAAGAAACTCGCGGGCGGTGTTGATGACCCCGCAGGGAAAAAAATTCGACCAGGCGATGGCGCGGGATCTGTCAAAAGAGGATCACTTGATCTTGGTTTGCGGACATTACGAAGGGTTTGACGAAAGGGTGAGGTCTCTGGTGGACCTTGAGATATCCATAGGCGATTATATACTGACTTGCGGGGAAATACCGGCTATGACGGTATGCGATGCCGTTATAAGGTTGCAGCCCGGAGTTTTGGGAGATGGAGATTGCCTTAAAGATGAATCATTTGAGGATGGGATACTGGAGTATCCCCAGTATACCAGGCCGTTCGAATATAAGGGATCAAAGGTCCCGGAAATACTGCTTTCCGGAGATCCTAAAAAAATAGACAAATGGAGAAGGGAAAAAGCTTTGGAGCGTACAGCTTTGAGGCGACCTGATCTTTTAGGTGAGAGAGCCTGAGTATAGAACAGGAAAATGTGATAGGTTAATCAATAAAAGAGGAGATGCACATGGACAAGATAGCTGCTGTTGAAAGAAGGTTCACCGAAAAAGAATGCCCCCAATTTGATATTGGGGACACGGTGGACGTCCATTTCAAGATCAAAGAAGAGAACAAAATGAGAGTACAGGTGTTTGGAGGGTTAGTAATAGGAAAAAAAGGAAGAGGAACAAGTAAAACTTTTACCGTAAGGCGTATATCGTACGGAGAGGGGGTAGAAAGGATTTTCCCTCTCTATTCACCCCGCATCGAAAAAGTAGTGATCAAAAAAAAGGGCAAGGTCTGCCGGGCCAAGCTTTACTATTTGAGGGGAAAAACAGGGAAAAAGGCCACAAAAGTGAAGGAAAAAATTGTCCATAAGAAAAGCTGATAAGCCTTCGGTAGACAGGATGCTGTATGAGAAAAAAGCTGTGTCCCTGGGAGCGGTAAGGGTGGCCGGAATTGACGAGGCCGGTAGGGGGCCTCTGGCGGGTCCTGTGGTGGCAGCGGCAGTGGTAATTAATGACCCGGTTTTCACGGAAAGGGTGGATGATTCTAAAAAATTAACCCCAAGGATGAGGGAAAGAGCTTATATCGATATACTCAACCGTTGTGACGTGGGTGTGGGAGTGGTAGGGCCCGAGACAATAGACGAGATCAATATCTTCAAAGCGACCCTTATGGCGATGAAAATGGCGGTTGAT
>CAYMBK010000237.1:0-9128 GCA_964388645.1 uncultured Planctomycetia bacterium
GGTTGGTCCCTTGGAGTTTATTCCTAAAGGTAACTCTACACTTTTTTATTTCTATTTCAAGACTTATCCACGTTATCCACAATATCCACAAAAGAAAGATGATATCCTAAAGTGTCGTACTTTTTTGATAAACTGCGGTACAATTATACAAAAAAGGAGGGACACATGGCACTTTTACAGAAAGATTACAACGTTTTTGTCGGGATTGATGTTCATAAGAAAAGTTACGCATTCACTGTCAGAGATAACAACGGCAAGATTAGATCGAAGAAGATACCCGCGGATATCAGGCAATTTTATGCCTACATCAGAAGAAAAGATGCATTCAGTCACAAAGTTATTTGTGCCTATGAGGCTGGTCCTACCGGATTCCATGTTCATGATTTTCTCACAAAAAGGGGAATTCCATGCTTGGTTGTCCCCCCATATTCCATAAGAAAAGCATGCAATGAAAGAGTTAAGAATGATAAAATAGATTCAGCAAAAATAGCGAAGGATCTTGAAGACGGAGAATTAGAGTCTATAAGGGTACCTATGGGCAATTATCGAGAATTAAGAAATTTGGTCAAAATTCGAGATGTCTACGCAAGAAACCGTTCTGTAGCTAAACAAAGAATTAAAGCTTTCCTTTTGTCTAGCAACTTATACGAGAAGCTAAGAGAAGATGATCGGTATTGGACTCGGAAATATCTTAACGAGTTAAGAGAGGTAGATTGTTCATATGGGGAAAAAACCAGGCTAAACATGCTTTTATCCGACCTAGATTATGCGCGAGAACAACTGTTGTCAGTCCATCGAGAGATGAAAGGTTTTTGCGAGAAAGATCAAACCATTGCACAATATATTCGTTTTTTGAGGTCGATACCCGGAATAGGCTTTACAACGGCAGTTACAATATTGGGCACAGTAGGAGATCCCGTTAATTTAAAAAATGTCAGAGAACTAGGATCTTATGTAGGGTTGGTTCCGACAGAGTATTCTTCCGGGGAAAAGATTAACAAAGGAAGAATAACGCGACTAGGCAATAAATCCCTTCGCTTTATGTTGATAGAGGCTGCGTGGATCGCAATAAAAAAGGATACAGAACTTGCTCAGTTTTATCACCGAATAAGGGCCCGTCATCATCCTAAGATTGGGGCGAGAAAAGCAACTGTAGCGGTTGCAAGAAAATTAACACAGCGCATTTATAGAGTTTTAAGGGATCAGAGAGAATACATAACTCACTAACATTGAGAATAAGAATCAGTGCATAAACTTGTTATTTGGAACGAGTCTTTTGAGACGCCTCGGTCTTTTAGAGAACTTCGATTCGGAGAAAGATAGAGACTCAAGAGATTAAAGACGTAACATCAAAGAGTGTGATCCTGGTAAAGAGGATGCCACGAATAACAGATAGTTATGATTCCAAGTTGCGCACAAAACTGAGACCCGTGGGGTGTTTTATGGTCGACTGTTAATAACTTACTCTTGACACTTTACATAACAGAAAAAAGAAGCAAAAAAGAAAGAAAAGACTACTGCTGCTACTATTTTTACCACAGGAAATTGTACACTAACCCCGAGCCTCACTTCCGCTTTTTGCCGACATGAAAGATCTGACGCCTCTTATGCTATTAACAAAACTCCCGGAAACGATTTTCTCGTTTCCGGGAGTTTTTCATTCTCTTAAAAAGACCTATTTCTTTCCTTGCACCGTCTCTCCGGTACTAACGATCGTATCGTGCACCGTTTCGCCGCCCTGATTGATAGGATCGGTCACTATCTCCTGTACGTCACCTTCACCTTTCAATGCTCTGTCGGTAGCCTTTATAGGGCTCACCGCGGTATCGACCGTACCCTTAGCCGCCTCTCCTACAGTCTTGACTGTACCCACTACAACATCCTTAGTGTATTGCCCTGTTTTCTTTACGGCATCCATCGCCGGGCCTGAAGGCTCAGTTGCCATAACCTCAGCCGTGAACGCTAACACCGCGACCAGAACTACCAAGCACGAAACCATCTTCTTCATTTGTTCCTCCCTTTTTTGTAACCTATTAGAACTTTGTAAAATACCGATCCCATGTGATCTCGATAAAACAAAGTGATCGAAACTCTTCGGCCCCCCTCAATAACGGAATAAAAGTCTATTTAGCATAACTTTATGTAACCGGAGTCAAGGATTATACATCAACATTCGGCTATCATACAAGAAGATTTAGCTGGAAAAGTATCTTGCTTATCTTTCGGGGATGAACGCCGCTATCTTGCTGAGAAGATCCTCAAATTGATAAGGTTTTAAGATAAAACTGTCATGTTCGCAGGTCTTGAGCTTTTCTTCATTCAGGCCGGAACTGGCAGTAAGCAGTATGATCGGTATCTTCCCGCATTTATCGTCTGATTTAAGTTCCGCGCAGACTTCAAACCCGTCTTTACCCGGAAGCCGAAGATCCAGTAGTATAAGATCGGGCAGATGCTTTCTTGCCTCGGATATCGCCGCATCCCCGTCTTCGGCGGTTATTATGTCGTATCCTGATTTTTTAAGAAGAAACGTTACTGACATCAATATGTCCGGCTCGTCATCCACGACCAGTATCCTGCGCGCCATACGATCCCCTCCTCTCTTCTATCGGCAGCACAAAATGAAATTTTGTGCCTTTGCCGAATTCCGACTCCGCCCATATACGCCCGCCATGATGCGCTATAAGTTTTTTACATATAGCAAGCCCCAGGCCGGTCCCGCCGGTCTGCCTGTCTTTTCCGGTATCTAACTGGATGAAATCCTCGAAAAGCCTGGGCATGTCCTGCTCTTTTATCCCTTTTCCGGTATCCGCCACCGTAACCAAGACAACATTCTCTTCGGGCTTTGCCTTTGTGGAAACGACCACGCTGCCGCGGCTGGTAAACTTAAAAGCGTTATTCAGAAGGTTAACAAGCACCCGCGTGACGGCATCTTTATCGAAAACGATCTTCGGTATCGTCCTTTCCAGGGACAATGAAAGATCCAGCCCCTTTTCCCTGGCGGCAGGTAACATATCCTCATAAGTCTCTTCGATCACGCCATTAATGTCCGCCAGGTCCATAACGAATTTCTCTTTCCCGGACTTAAGCCTCTGAAAATCCAAAACATCATTTATGAGCCTTGTCAATCTGTCAACATTTCTGTTCACCGTGCTCAAAAAATCTTTCTGGTCAGGATTGACCTCTCCGGCTATGCCGTCAAGCACTATGGACACTCCCGACTTAATGGCGGTAAGCGGCGTCCTTAGCTCATGAGATACAGTGGAAGTGAATTCCATCTGCATTGCAATAGCCTGCTCAAGCTCTTCCTCGGCTTTTTTCCGTATCGTTATATCAAAAATAACGCCGTCAAGCCACGTAATACCCCGTTCTTTGTCAAGGATCACCCTGCCCTTTTCTTTAACCCAGAGTACTTTCCCGTCCACGCACTTTATACGATATTCGATGTCATAAGGCTTTTCTTCGGAAACTCTTTTGTTTATCTGCTCATAGACCCTTTCTCTGTCCTCCTCGCTTATTATGCTGGCATAAGTTCTCTTGGCATTGCCTATGAAATCAGAAGCGGAGTACCCGGTCATACGGTATATCTCTTCGCTGAGGAATATCATTGTCCACTTCTTGTCGTTTATGCACCTGAAAACTATCCCGGGCATATTCTCTATCAATGTCCTGTATTTTTCCTCGCTCTGTTTTATCTTCTCCTGGAACATCTTGAGATCGGAAATATCCACAAAGGTCTCGAGCAGGACTTCCTGCCCCTCAAGTTCAAAAGTTTTTACGGTCTTTATGACCGGAGTCTCGACTCCGTTAACACTCCTTACTGTCCCTTCATAGTCCTCTATGACCGCTTCACCTCCGGCAAAGAACGGACATTCCTCCTGACCTTCCCGGCAGAAGAAATCCGAGCAATCCCAACCGAACACATCCTCATTTGAGCTGTGCCCTATCATCCCGACCATCTTCTCGTTAGCCCAAAGTATCTTCCTGTCTCTATTAATGATAACTACTCCTAAAGGCATTCCTTCAAGTATTTTTTTTATGTTCTCGTGCGATGCCTTGAGTTCTTCCTCAAACCTCTTCTGTTCGGTGATATCTTCCTTTATCCCTATAAAATGCGTTATCTTTCCGTCTTCGCCTCTTAAGGGGGATATGGCCGCCCTTTCCCAGTAGAGTTCTCCGCTTTTTTTCTTGTTGTGAAATTCTCCTTTCCAGTTTTTCCCCGAGGTTATGCTCTCCCAAAGGTCCCTGTAAACCTCAATTCCCTGCTCTCCGGACTTAAGGATCCTGGGATTTTCCCCCAGCACGTCGTCTGCACCGTATCCGGTGAGCTCGACAAACTTAGGATTGACGTATTCTATACGGCCGGTAATATCGGTTATCACGACGCACACCGGGCTTTGCTCTACAGCTTTGGACAGCTGTCTTATCTTTTCCTGCCTCTCATACCGTTCCGTTATGTCGTAATTAACTCCCACCACTCTCACTACCCGGCCGTTCTCGTCACATACCGCGGTAGCCGCGGCGCCAATATACTTAACTTTTCCGCCGCGCGCGGCTATGGGGAACTCTATGTTGAAATCTTTCCCCCTCTCAACCAAATCCCGGAACTCTCTTTCCACTTTCGGCAGCTTTTCGGGAAGAACACATTCGGCAAAATCATGGAAAGTCCCTCTGAAATTTTTCCTGGAAACATCAAAGAGTTCGAACATAACATCGTCCCATTCAAGAAGATCGCCGTCCACCTGATAGTCCCATACCCCTATCCCTATCCCCTGAGTCGCGATGGACAACCTTTCCCGTATACGGTTAAGTTCCTCCCGAACAAGATACTGTTCTGTTACGTCGTGAAAAACCACTACTATCCCGGATATGCGTCCGGCACCGTCTTTTATGGGCGCGGCGCTGTCGGCTATCTGGTATTCTGTGCCGTCGCGGGAGACGAGCACTGTATGATTCGCAAGGCCTATAGTCTCGCCGCCGTCAAGCACCTTGCGTGCAAGGTCCGGAAGCACGTTCCCGGTCTTAGCGTTGATTATCCTGAATACGTGTGATAAATGCTTTCCTCTGGCGTCGGAAAACGCCCAGCCTGTAAGCTTTTCAGCTACGGGGTTCATGCGTGTAACACAACCGGAGACATCCGTCGCGATAACGGCATCTCCCATCGAATCGAATGTAACGGCCATTCTTCCTTCGCTGATCTTAAGTTCCTCGAAAGCGCCGCGAAGGGAATCTTCAACCTTGTTTGTCACGTACCAAAGAAGAGATACTACACCGAAGAGAATGGAAAAAGCCACACAGACATTGAAAAATATGGTCCCTTTTATCCTTTCGATGTCTTCCGTCCGGTCCTGAATGAACACCACAACAGCGGATTCTTCGCCCATAACGCTGTGTATGGGTATTACCCCGGCAAACAATACTTTTCCGTTGTCGTCTATCCTGAAAATATCGCGGCGATTAAAAACATCGTGGTTCTTTATTTTCTCCTTGATCTTTTCCGGGATCTCTTCAGACCCGCGATCGATAACAACATAGTCGTCAAGATCGCTCCAGCCGTCCGCCTGCCGCGACTTTTCTTTGCCTGTCTTTTCCTTCTCGGACCGGTCTTTTTTTACGATCGTCATCATATCTACGCCGAAAAAATCCATGAAAGTTTCTTTGAGATGTTTGATCTCGGTACCCAGCTCGAGATAGCCGAAAATGCTCCCTTCCCTGTACCAGGGCACTACGTACCGAAAGACAAAACTTCCGCCGTTCCCCGGCTCGAAGCCCTGTACCTCCTTCCATGTATGCGCCGCGAAATGGAGAGTGGTGCGGTCTATAATGTCGGCCCTTCTGGAAAGATCATGGACTCTTAGAAAACATGACCTGTCATCGTCGATAAACGAAAAATGCGTGACCGCGCTTTCCCCGGAGAGCACTTCAAAAATAGGCTCGCTCTTTTCGTAAAGCGCTCTTACATTGCCGTCTTGCCAGGCACGAAAGATCTCTTCGTTACTCATTATCTCATAAGCCCGAGCCTTCAGTCTTTTTGCCTGAACATCCAGTATGTCCGTCCATTTAGTGCCCGCTATATCCTTCAGACTGCCGATCTCTTTGGTCAACGATCCCAGCGCCTGATCATATTCATGCGCCGCGAAAAGCGCCGTCACAACGGCCATTACAACAGCTACGGGAACAATGATCCACGGCGAGAAATTCGCGTGTCCAAGATGGATTCTTTTGGCATACTGATAAACTGCCACTATCCCCAGCAAAAATATTAACAGAAGAAATAAGAACGCTATTATGGGTTCCCTCGATGTCTTCATGACCGTACTGCGCCACAGGCCGGCAGGTACATCTATGCCGACGGCCGCTATTACCTCCCCGGTCGCGGGATTTTTCACCGGGGCTATGGCCGTTACGAACGTCCCGTATTCATCGGTAGCCGGACCGTACACATACTCCTCGCCTGTAACGAATATCTCAAGATCCCACGTGTACGGCTCTTCGTAAACCGTTCCGGGAGGAGAAGCCTGCGGATCGTCACTCTCGTAAGTTTCCGGCCCGAAGATAAGATACCCCGCGCGCGGCGCCATGGTATATATGCCCCGAGCCTCTATCCCGCTTAAAAACGCCTTTAACTGTCCGGAAATTTTTTCGAAAGCCAGGGTTCCCTGGTCTAATGGCGTGAACGTAAGCATCTTCGCCAACCCCGGATCTATAAGAGACGCGGCGTATCTGGCGTTTCGCTTCAGTTCTTCTCTTTTAGAACTTTCCGCGGCCCTTTGTTTCAAGCCTACCAGCCGCCATCCTGAGAACGCCGTAACTGTGATCGCTAAGATCAGCAGGGAGATCCCTATAAATCCCTTAAGTTTTGTCAGCATCGAATCCTTTGTTTTTTAATCTTTTGTCGATAACGCCTTGGGCTTGTTAATAAGGAACTTTAGATAGAGTGGTTTTATGAAGTACACATCCAACCCCGCTGTGGCGGCTTTTTCCGGGTTTTCCGCGGAACAAAAACGGAAAGACCCGTTCAACAGAAATGCCGCGGACCCTCTGCTGTCAAATACTTGATCTCTCGTTTAGCTCAAGGAGAGTCCGCCTCGTAGCTTTGCTCCCGCGCGCCGCATCTCCTGACGGGGCTTAATTCTTAGACGCTTTCGGGCTGACTTTCTGAGCGTTCATATCTTTTTGTCCGGCGTCGATGCGTTTTCCCCGGGCAAGATAGCTGGTATGCAGCAATTTATGGCTCAAAGCGCCGCACGGGCCGTCGGTAAAAAATTCCGAATACAATTTTTTCACTATTGGATTATCGTGCGACTTCCTGTATTCCAGTATTTTGTCCTCATCATATATGGCTTTTGCCCTCGCCTGTCGTATCTCCGGCGTTGTGGGGATCGGCTGGCCTCCTCCTCCCAGGCATCCGCCCGGACAAGCCATTATCTCTATAAAATGGTATCCATCAAGCTCCCCGGCACAAAGCATCTCCATTATCTTCTTGGCATTTGCCGTTCCGTGGGCCACCATCACCTTGAGAACGGCTCCTTCAAGGAACTTCCATTCCGGCAGAGCCCTTTTGACGGGAAGTTCGGCTTTTCTCACGCCTTCCATGCCCCTTAGCGGCTCTATGCAAAGATCTTTGAACGGAACCGGCTCTCCGGTGACTATCTCGTAGGCGGTCCTGATAGCGGCCTCCATAACCCCGCCGGTCGCGCCGAAAATAAGCGCCGCCCCGGACCCTATCCCAAGAGGATCATCAAAATCAGATTCCGGAAGATTCGGCAGATCCAATCCGGCCTCCTTTATCATCTTGGCAAGTTCCCTTGTGGTCAGGGCATAATCAACATCCTGAAACCCCGAGCTGTCCATTTCAGGCCGTTCGCATTCGAATTTCTTGGCGGTACACGGCATAAGGGATATGCTTACTATTTTAGAAGGATCTATGTTGTTCCTTTGCGCGTACCATGTTTTTACCACCGCCCCGAACATCTGCTGTGGGCTTTTCGCGCTCGACACATGAGCTAGTTTTTCCGGGTAGAAATGCTCTATGTACTTTACCCACCCGGGGGAACAGGATGTCATCAAGGGCAGCGCCGTCTCAGGGTCCTTGTCGACAAGAGCTTTCTTCATCCTCAACAAGAGCTCCGTTCCTTCCTCCATTATGGTAAGATCAGCCGTAAAATTTGTATCGAATACTTTGTCAAAACCCATACGCTTAAGCGCGGTGTTAAGCTTTTTTGTTACGCATGTTCCCGGAGGAAGCCCGAATTCCTCGCCGATAGCGGCACGGGGGGATGGGGCCGTCTGGATTATAACATGCTTATCCGGATCGTCTATCGCGTTCCAGACCACACCGGTATCGTCATTCTCTCTAAGTGCCCCTGTAGGACACCGGTTTATGCATTGGCCGCAGTTTATGCATACTATGTCCGCCATAGGGTCGTCCCTGAAAGTCGCTATCTTGGTTTTAGCTCCCCTGTTTATGGCTTCAAGCACCCCTACTTCCTGGAGATCTATACAGCTTCTCACACAACGCTTACAGAGAATGCATTTATCCATATCCCTTACCACAGAATAGCTCGATTCATCGACCGCGTATCTTGGCGTTTGGATATGGCCGAACTTATATTCCGTAACTCCGTATTCTTCGGCTAGATCCTGGAGCTCGCATTTTCCGTTCTTTTTACAGCTATAGCATTCTCCGTAATGATTTTTTAAAAGAAGCTGTATAATGTTCCTCCTTGCCCTTCTCACCCGGGGAGATGACGTCCTCACCACGGTAGTGTCAAAAACAGGATAAGAACAGGCAGCTTGAAGAGTCCGTTGTCCCTCTACCTCAACAACACACACTCGACACACCCCAACAAGGCACAGATCCTCGTGATGGCATAAAGTGGGTATTCGCCCTCCCGCCTGTCTGGCGGCATCGAGTATCGTGGTGCCCATAGGAACCCTTACATGCTCATCATCTACGGTGACTTTAACCGTCCCTCCCAGGGACGCCGTATCTACCTCTTCCACTGTCCTTGACCTCTGGCTTATCGGTGCCCGGGAAGTCTCTTCGCTGAACGGTTTTTTTCCCATAAGACGTGTTTCTCCTTTTTGAAATTTCAGATAAAATTTTCTATCACAGAAATAAAAGCATT
>CAYMBK010000238.1:0-9571 GCA_964388645.1 uncultured Planctomycetia bacterium
CTCGACAGCTCAACCGCAATAGGCAGGGTAGTAATCGGCATACTCGGGATTTTGTCAGCCTTTGAGCGGGAGTTAACCGGCGAGCGCGTGAAAGCTTCCTGCATAGCCAGGGTAAGGCAGGGTAAATGGGTAGGCGGCAACGTGCCTTTCGGCTATAAATTAACACCCGAAGGCGATCCTCTGCCAAACGGAAGACAGCCGCATAAGATCATTATCGATTCCGAAACAGGATCGAAACTGCGTTTTGTATGGGAAATGGCCGCCGATAATAGGTCACTTTATGATATCGCGCAGGAATTGATACGAAGAGGCATAAAAACACCCAATAAAAAAATATGGCGCAAGCAAAGCGTGTCCTGGATCATAAAGAATCCGTTTCATAAGGGTTACATAAAATACGGCGACGAGATCCATAAGGGCACTCATCCCGCTATCGTAAATGAAGAGTTGTGGGAAAAAGCGAATAGGATATTGACAGCGAAACTGCCCGGGCACCGTTTTGTCAAACGGGCGCCGGAGTATATCTATTTATTATCCGGGATCCTTAAGTGCGGCAAATGCGGAAGCCACTATGTTTGCGAAAGTGGCAATGGACATATTGAAAAATTCTTTTACTATGTCTGCGGTAGATCCAAGCAAGGTCTGGGCTGCGATGCTTCCCGGCTCTCCGCCAGAGGTTTCGATGATGCGCTAATCGATTACTTCAAGCGAGCGTCAAATGACCAGGAAATCATCATAAAGGCGATTGGTGACGCGATCCTTGATTCCCAGGTAAAACTCGAGACCCTTGAAAAACTGATGAAGCCCATACAGGATAAACTATCGGCGCTCCAACAGGAAGCAAATCGACTTCTTGAACTGGCTATGGATAACAGGGTATCGCAAGGAAAGACTTATAAGGATAAAATGGCTGGACTTGATGAGGAGATTGTGAGGCTAGAAGACGAACTGGAAAAGTTAGAGGCCAAAAAGAGCGTCGCTCAAATGTCAGCTAATTCGGGCGAATTCCTGCACTCAAACCTTAAGTTTGCCATGCAATATATCGAACAGGCCCCTCCGGAAGCCCAGAAAGCCCTAATAAGAGCCCTTATCAAGGGAATTATCGTCCACCAGGATTATATCGAGATAAAGATGTATATAGAACAGCCCACTATAGATAGTCTATCGTGCAGTTTGCCTGCCCCGGATGCCCAAAAAGCCCCTAAAAACGAAGAACGCCCTGCAGGGGATGCCTGCAAGGCGCTTGTTACCTGTCCCGAGCGAAGTCGAGGGACTGCATCGAACGCTCGAAGTTCGCCTGAGCGTCAAGGTTGGCTGGGATGCCTGGACTCGAACCAGGAACAGCTGCTCCAGAGGCAGTCGTGTTACCATTACACCACATCCCAGCGTGCAAAACATTATACTACACGTCTTTTTTTTTAAAAGGAATTTCTTGGCTTTTGGGGTTGCTTTGTCGTCATCTGGCCTTCTCGCGATAACCCGCGAAAGTGCCCGCAATATGTTATGCTTTCCGCGCGCCGGTATTTATTTTTGCCCATGTGTCTCGTAGCGGGGCTATACGATTAAATACGGGGCTCTCTTTCGTCGAATCTTTTGGGTCCGCGAAAAAATATCCGTTCCTCTCGAATTGATATCTTTCCCCGGGAGTCGCGTATTTAAGCGACATTTCCATTTTGCAGTTTTCTATCGTTTTAAGTGAGTTCTTGTTGAAGTTTTCCGTGTAACCCCGATCTTCCTCAAGATCCTGCGGATCCCTGACAGTAAAAAGCCTGTCGTATTCCCGCACCGTCCCCTCAAAACATTCCCTCGCGCTCACCCAGTGTATGGTTCCCTTGACCTTTCTTCCGTCCGGCGCGTCTCCTCCTCTTGTTTCGGGGTCATACGTGCAGTGTATCTCCTTGATCTCTCCGGTATTACTGTCTTTCACCACGCTCTCACACCTGATGAAATAGGCGTATCTCAGCCTCACCTCGGATCCGGGAGACAACCGGAAAAATTTTTTCGGCGGCTCTTCCATGAAATCGGCCTTCTCTATAAAAATTTCTCCCGAGAACGGGATCTTGCGCTTGCCCATTGTCTCGTCTTCCGGATTATTGACGGCCTCGAGTTCTTCCGCCTTATCTTTAGGGTAATTGGTTATGACCACTTTCACGGGATCGAGCACCGCCATTACCCGTCTCGCAGACCGATTCAGCTCTTCCTTGATAGAATTCTCAAGCACAGCCATCTCGACGATGCTGTTCATCTTAGCAACACCTATGTTCTCACAGAACCTGCGGATGGAAGAAGGCGTATAGCCTCTTCTTCTTAACCCGGCTATTGTAGGCATTCTGGGGTCGTCCCATCCTGAGACATGTCCGCTCTCCACAAGCTCCAGCAACTTTCTTTTGCTGAGAACAGTGTACCCGAGATTCAGCCTGGCGAACTCTATTTGCCTCGGATGAAAAACCCCGAGCTCCCTCAGAAACCAGTCATACAATTCCCTGTGCGTTTCGAATTCAAGAGTGCAAAGTGAATGTGTTATCCTTTCTATTGAATCTTCCAGGCCGTGAGCCCAATCGTACATGGGGTATATGCACCAACTGTTTCCCGTCCTGTGATGGCTTGCATGCAATATCCGATACATTATCGGGTCTCTCATGAGCAAGTTCGGATGTTTCATGTCTATTTTTGCCCGCAAGGTCTTCTCTCCGTCCGGGTATTCGCCTTCTTTCATTCTCCTGAAAAGATCTATATTTTCTTCGACAGTCCTTTCTCTGAAAGGGCTTTCCCTGCCGGGCGAGGATATGGTTCCCCGGTGCTCCCTGAGTTCTTCGAGAGAAAGGTCGCAGACATAGGCCTTTCCCTTTTTTATCAAAATAACCGCGTATTCGTACATCTTATCGAAATAGTCCGAGGCGTAAAAAAGCCTGTCCTGCCAGTCGGCGCCCAGCCATTTTACGTCCTCTATTATGGAATCAACGTAAACCTGGTCTTCTGTGCTCGGATTGGTATCGTCAAACCTCAGATTAAATTTACCGTTATGTTCCCGCGCGATACCGTAATTCAGACAAATGGATTTCGCGTGACCGATATGCAGATATCCGTTGGGCTCCGGCGGAAAACGAGTATGCACCCTTGCCTCGTTCTTCCCGGAGGCGAGGTCTTTCTCCACTGCCTCTCTGATAAAATCTTTGTTTTTTTCGTTCATAACATTCATCCGAACCTGTCGCGCTCCCCGCCAGTTATCACTCTCTAAAGCTCTCTCGCCCTTTGCGCTGTCCCTGACCGCGCTGCTCGCCTGGCCTCTTATATCCGTCCCATTCTTTCAAGAACCTTATCTTTCCCTAAAACCTCCATCATTTCAAAAAGGCCGGCTCCCTGGGTGGTGCCGCTTATCGCCATTCTTGTGGGGTGTATTATTTCCCCGGCCTTCAATCCTTTGCCCTCGGCTATCTCCCTGCATATTTTCTCTAAGTTCCCGGCCGAAAATTCTTCTTCTTTCTGTATCCTCGAGGCAAACTCCTTTACGTTCTCCTTTAATTCCGGTGCTTCGAGATATTTACGGGCCCCTTTTTCCTCCACCTCATAATCATCTCGGAAAAAGTGGCCGGTGAGAGCCGGAAACTCGCTCAAGGTCTTGACCCGGACCTTATAAAGCTCGATGATCTTTAAGAGCTTTTCTTCCGGGACCCCGCCAAAAGAGAGCCCCGCAAGCGCAAAGCTCTCTCTTACGAGCGGCAATAGCTCTTTCGGAGATCTCGCTTTTATGTACTCGGCGTTGATCCACTTGAGTTTTGCCGTATCAAATTTAGCTTGGACATCGCTCATGTCCTCGAGCTTGAATATCCGGACGGTCTCCTCCCGGGAAAGTATCTCCCTCTCGTCTCCCGGGTTCCATCCCAGAAAAGTAAGGTAATTGACCAGCGCTTCCGGAAGAAACCCCTCTTTTCTATATTCTTCTACAGAAACAGCGCCGTGCCGCTTTGAAAGTTTTGACCCATCCGGGCCCATCATAAGCGGAATATGGGCGAAAACCGGAGGGACGCATCCCATGGCCTCATAAAAAAGGACCTGCTTAGGTGTATTCGACAAATGGTCATCTCCCCGGATTATGTGCGTTATCCCCATCTCGGCGTCATCAACCGCGCAGCAGAAATTATAGGCCGGAGACCCGTCGGACTTTATCATCACTTGCGGCTTTATCTCGTTTGTGTTTATGGTTATTCTTCCGTGGACAACATCGTCTACAACCACTTCTCTGCCTCCATGCACTGAAAAAATAATAGCCTCGCCTTCTCGGTACCCCTTGCCTTGTTCCAAAAGCTCTTCGGCCTTTTTTCTGTACAGGTCAAACCTGTCGCTTTGGAACACCGGTTCACCGTCCCAGTCGAGTCCCATCCATTTCAAGTCATCCAGTATCTCTGCCAGGAACCTTTTTTCCGAACGCACCTTGTCGGTATCCTCCACTCTCAGGAGAAATTGTCCTCCGGCATGCCTTGCGAAAAGCCAGTTAAAAAGCGCCGTCCTGGCGCTCCCCAGATGTAAGAAACCCGTAGGGCTCGGCGCGAAACGTACTTTTACCATATTTCTCCTTAAAAACTTCTGTTTTGTCCGTAAGAATATGTTTCGGGTTAGCTGCATCGGGTTAATGGCGTTCTTCCCGCGATCATTTATTCCCGTCTTTAACCGGGATCGAAAATCCTCTATCCCCCGGCTAATTCCATTCCTTTTTCAAGAGCCCTTACGTTTATGGGCACCAGCTCTTCTCTGCCCCCTGCCATGGCCGTAATGACCTCCACCAAAAGCGTTCTGTTGAATATTCTTTTTTTGACGGAAAATATCCCCACGGCTATCATGTTCGCCACTTTTACGTTCCCGAGCTTAATAGCTTCCTCTGTAATAGGATACGCGGCTACCTCGGCCTTCGGTACGGCACAGTTTTTGTCAGCCAATGAAGTGTTAACGATTACCAGTCCGCCCGGAGCCATCGTTCCCTTGAATTTATCGAACGAAGGGCCGTTCATTAATATTGCCGTAGTAGCTTTGTCCACTACCGGATTAGCGATGAACCCGTCGCTTATCCGTACCATCGCATAAGCCGTTCCTCCCCTTACTTCCGCGCCGTATGCCGGCAGCCAGGTTACATTAAGGCCCTTTCGCATCGCCGCTTCGGCTAAAACTTTTCCCATGACCATTATGCCCTGGCCTCCGAACCCCGCGCAGATCATTTTCTCGTTGATCGCCTTCCCGCTTCCGCAGTTCTCTTTTATTTTATTCCGCATCGTTCACGCCCCTGCCGTTATAAGGCTTGACCACCCCAAGCGGATATTCTCTTACGATCTCATCCGATATCCTGTCCATGGCCTTTATCGGGCTAAGACCCCAGTAGGTAGGACAGGGAGACAATATTTCTACCATAGAAAAACCTTTTTTTTGCAGCTGGGCCTCAAAAGACCTTTTTATCGCTTTTTTTGTTTTCATCACCTCTGCCGGTGAATGCAGCGAGGTCCGCTCCAGATAAGCCACCCCGGGAAGAATAGCCATCATTTCAAGTATCTTGATGGGAAACCCTTCTTTTTCCGGCCTTCGCTTATACTGCGAGGTGGCTGTAGTCTGCCCGATAAGCGTCGTAGGGGCCATTTGCCCCCCTGTCATTCCGTATACCCCGTTGTTGATAAAAACCACGGAGAGGTTCTCCCCGCGGCTGCCGGCATGTATGATCTCTGCCGTCCCTATCGCGGCAAGGTCGCCGTCTCCCTGATAGGTAAATACCAGTTTGTCCGGAAGAACCCTTTTTACCCCGGTGGCCACGGCAGGGGTTCTTCCGTGCGCGGCCTCAAGGGTATCGAAATCCCAGTAATCATACGCAAGGACGGCGCATCCCACAGGAGCCACGGCTACGGTACTTTCCCTCATCTCTAATTCGTCTATAACCTCACATACCAGCCTATGCGCTATTCCATGTCCGCACCCGGGACAGTAATGCGTTGCCGCGTCGGTCATAGATCTGGGCTTACTAAATTTCCGGATCACTTTTTCCTTTCTCCTTTGACCGCTTTTTTTCTGATCAGCTTTTTCGCTTTTTTCTCTATCTCTGTTTCTTCCGGGATGCCGCCCCCCATTCGCCCGTAAAAATCCACTCTCGCCCTGCCGAGCACTGCCCGCTCGACGTCTTCTACCATTTGTCCCGCGCTCATTTCTACTACCAGGAACGACGCTCCCCGCGAAGCGTGTTTGGCCATTATTTTCGCGGGAAAAGGCCATAATGTCACCGGCCTTATAAGCCCCGCCTTTTCTCCCTTGCTTCTTAAGACGTCTACCACAGCCCGGGCTATGCGCGCCGCCGAACCGTAAGCGCAGATCATAACTTCAGCGTCCTTTGTCATATATTCTTCAGCCAAGGTTTCCTGCCGCGTTATCTTCTCGTATTTCGCCTGTAATTTAATGTTATGTTCTTCAAGAACGCCGTAACCCAACAAAAGGCTTTTCGCGCTCCGCCCCTTCCGCCCCTTCGCGCCGGTCAAGGCCCAGGGTTTGTCAACCTGCCCGGAAGGTTTTAGCCCGGGGTCGAACTCAGCTGTTTCCATCATCTGCCCCAGCATCCCGTCGGCAAGGACCATAACGGGGCTGTTATATTTGTCCGCGAGAGCAAACCCGTCATAAGTCAGGTCGAACATTTCCTGGACGCTCGCGGGCGCCAAAACTATGATCTTATAATCCCCATGCCCTCCGCCTTTCGTCGCCTGAAAATAATCTCCCTGGGCCGGCGATATGTTACCAAGTCCGGGGCCGCCTCTCATGACATTTACAATAACGCACGGCAGTTCCGTCGCAGCCAGATAAGAAATGCCCTCTTGCTTCAGGCTTATCCCGGGGCTTGAGGAACTTGTCATCGCTCTGGCTCCGGCGGCGGCGGCTCCGTGTACCATGCTTATGGCCGCGAGCTCGCTTTCTGCCTGAATGAAAACCCCGCTTTCTTCTTCCATCCGCTTAGACATGTACGCGGTAAGTTCGTTTTGGGGCGTTATCGGGTACCCCGCGTAGAACCTGCACCCTGCCTTTATCGCTCCCTCTCCGCAGGCCTCATTGCCTGAAATAAGGATCTTGTGCTTGCTTCCCGCGTCTTTTCCTGTGTTTTTAAGTTTCATCGCGCCCACCTCATGTATCCTTTCTCTCTATCTCTATGGCCCCGTCCGGACACATTATAAAACAAAGGCCGCATCCGGTACATTGTTCGGGATGCTTCATGGACACATATTGCTGCCCTTTTTTGTTGACCTTTCCCTCCGGCCGCAGGACTTTCTTCGGACACACTTTTACGCAAAGCATACAGCCCTTACATTTCTCACTGTCTATTTTTATGACCACCGGCTTATTCGCCATGACGCCCCCGTATCTCCATGCGGATAATGTCGGCCACTCCACCGGGCGTAAGATGATATTTTCTAAGCAGCTCTTCCCTGGACCCGTGTTCTATGAATTCATCGGGAAGCCCTATGCGCCTTATCCTGGCGGTCGCCGCGTTTTCCCTCTCGCAAAATTCCAGAACAGCACTGCCAAACCCTCCTTCAGCAATACCCTCTTCTACCGTAAAAATGTTCCTGAACCTTGAAGACACGTCCTCAAGCATTGTTTTATCCAAAGGCTTAACGAACCTCGCGTTTATTACTTCTATCTCTATCCCTTCGTGCGACAGGATATCCGCCGCCGCAAGCGAGGTATTGACCATACTGCCTATGGCAATAATTGCCGTGTCGTGCCCTTTTCTTAACCTTTCGGAAACGCCAAGCTCAACGGGAACGTTCGACCCCAAGGGGACGATTCCCGCGCCAAAGTCCCTTGGATACCTTATTGAAACGGGCTTGCCCCATTCCAGCGCCTTCTCGAACATTTCCCCGAGCTCCTGGCCGTCCTTAGGGGCCATCACGACAAACCCCGGAAGGCTCCGCATGTAAACAAGATCGAAAACCCCGTGATGGGTAGGCCCGTCTTTTCCCACTATCCCGGCTCTATCCACGCAAAAAACCACCGCCAGAGACTGCAATGCCACGTCATGCACAAGCTGATCGTACGCTCTCTGCAGAAAGGTGGAGTAGATAGCTACCACCGGCTTGAGCCCCCCTTTAGCCAGCCCCGCCGCGAAGGTTACCGCATGGCTTTCGGTTATCCCGACATCGTAGAACCTCTCCGGGAACCTTTTGGCGAAATCATTCAGCCCGGTCCCGTCTACCATCGCGGCCGTTATGGCCACTATCTTCCCGTCTCTTTCTCCCATCCCGAGAAGTTTCTCGCCGAGATATTGAGTGAAATATTTTCCTTTGCCGTTTGTTTCGTCGTTTGTCTTCCCCGAAGACGGCTCATATCCGGAGACCCCATGGAATCTGACAGGGTCCTTTTCGGCGAACTTATAGCCTTTCCCCTTTTTTGTGACGGTATGTAAAAACACCGGTTCTTTGAGAGGGAATATCTTGCGCATGATGTTTATAAGCTGTCCTATGTCGTGCCCGTCGATCGGGCCGAAATATCTAAACCCTAATTCCTCAAAGATTATTCCGGGCACAAGCATATTTTTTAATCCCTCGTTGAACTTTCTTATCGCCCTGTGTGCCTGCGGTCCCAGCCGGGGGATACTTTTGATCACCTTTTCGGTTTCTTGTTTGACCCTGTTATAAAGGGGGTTCGCTATCACATTGTTCAGATATTTGCTCATCGCTCCGACCGGCTTGGAAATAGAATGTTCATTGTCGTTCAATATGACCACCATGCTCGTGCCCCTATGCCCCGCCTGGTTGAGCCCTTCAAAGGCAAGCCCTGTCGACAGCGAAGCGTCCCCTATGACCGCGGCCACCTTGTATGTCTCTTTTTTTATATCCCTGGCTTCCGCCAGCCCCAGCGCGGCCGATATGGACGTGGCGCTATGCCCGGAAGTAAAGGGGTCATGCTCACTCTCTTGCGCGTGAGGAAACCCGCTCAGCCCCCCCATTTCCCGGAGAGTTCCGAAGCGCCCCCTTCTTCCCGTAAGCAGTTTATGCGCGTAACACTGATGCCCCACATCCCAGATTATCTTGTCTTTGGGACTTTCCAAACAATAATGCAGCGCGACCGCAAGCTCGACCGCCCCCAGGCTTGAGGCGACATGTCCGCCTTTTCGCGCGGTGACGCTTATAATCTCTTCTCTGATCTCACCCGCAAGTATGTTAAGCTGTTCCTCGCTCAGGCTCTTCAGCCCTTGCGGAAATACAGTCTCCTCAAGAAGTCCCGCCATATTCTATCTTCCCTCTCGTTATTGTTCAGTCTTCTTCGAACGGCATTACGTTGAATTTGCCGTTTTTTTCTTTCATAAGTATCTCGATCTTAGCCTTTGCCTTATCCAGGCGCGCCTGACATAACCTCGCCAATTTTATTCCCTCTTCATATTTTTTGAGCGCGTCATCCAGGGGTATCCCTCCCGACTCCAGTTCGTCTACGGCCTTTTCCAGCTCTTCAAAAGCTTTTTCAAAGGACATTTCCTTCATTTTTTTCCCCTTCGTGATCATTCCGAAAAAATATTTTCCACCCTCGCGTCAAAGCTGCCGCCGGCTATCTTCGC
>CAYMBK010000239.1:0-3051 GCA_964388645.1 uncultured Planctomycetia bacterium
ATATTTTGGAATCAGAAGCTTGACTTGGTAAATGTGTTGTGATATACTCCAGCTGTTTGGAGTTTTTGCGTGAATACAAAGAGGAGGAGGTGAAAGTAATATGCAAAAAGCAGTCAAAATCGTGGTTGTTTGTTTCGTTGTCATAGCGATGATGGGTATGGCCACACAGTGCCTGGCACAGGATCCCGCGAAGAAACTTGGAAGAGGTCTCGCGAATGTTCTAACCGGGTGGGTGGAGCTTCCTAAGAATATCTATGATACGAGTGTTGAAGAGAACGTTCTTTCGGGTTTGACAATGGGCTTAGCTAAAGGTGTTGGTATGACAATAGTCAGAACAGGCGCCGGAGTCTATGAAGCGGTTACGTTCCCATTCCCGATACCGGAAGATTATCAGCCGGTTCTGGAACCTGAGTTCGTTTTTAGCAATTAATAAAGAAATAAAGTTGTTTTAGATCACAGAGAGGGGGCGATGCGAGTCGTTCCCCTTTTTGTTTTAGTTGATATGCGATATCCTGGATTAGTGGCCGTTCCATTACATTAAAAATGTTCAGATGGGGAGAGAGATGAGCGAGAAAAGAAAGTTTCTGCGTTTTAACGTTCTAATGGATGCTTTTTGTCATAGGGCAGGAGAAAAAAGCGGATTAAAGATAAAGAACCTGAGTAAAGAAGGGATGGGAGTTGTAAGCGATCGTCCGCTTGGGGCCGGAGAAAGAGTAGATATAGAAATGAGCATACCGGGGGATAATGTCCCCGTGGTGTTCCAGGGAGAGATAGCATGGGCTTCATCTCCGGCGCAGGATAGCTGTCATTATCATGGGGGCATCCGGTTTAATAATGTGGCCAATGGAGACAAGGCAAGGCTGCTGGAATATGTTTACAACCGGTGGATAATACCGTCGTGTGATGATAAGAGTTGACATCGCGGAGGATCGGGGTTTTGGTAACGTGAAAATTTTTACAAAAGAACAATGGGGAGGATAAACGTGACAGAAGAACAGAAGAACGGGATTTCCGAAGAAGAAACAAAAGAAGCGGCCGCCAAGGCCGATGACGACGTAAAGAATGAACCTGCTTCGGCTGATGACCAAGCGAAAGAGGAACCTGCTTCGGCTGATGACCAGGAGAAGGAAGAACCTGCTCCGGCTGATGGCCAGGCGAAAGAAGAACCTACTCCGGCCGATGACCAGGAGAAGGAAGAAGACGCTTCGGCTGATGACCAAGTGAAAGAGGAACCTGCTCCGGCCAATGACCAGGTGAAGGAAGAAGCCACTCCGGCTGATGGCCAGGCGAAAGAAGAACCCGAAGCAGCCGCTAAAGAAAGCGACCAGCAGGAGGCTCCCGAGGTCGAAAAAGGACCGTCCAGGCAGCCGAAGGCTACGTCTTCTACTCCACCTGCCGAATGTGCCGCTTGTTCAAAAGCACTTCTTAAGAAGATGTGGTACTACAGGAACGGGCAGTTTTTTTGCAATAAAAAATGTTTTAAACGTAAAGAAGAAGAGTCCAAGAAATCCGAGAAGCAGTAAAATTAGCGAAATGTGTCGGGAGATGTTATTGTCCGCAGATATGGTAATTTTGGTGAGTGCTTGCTTGGCCGGTGAGAGGTGCGCGTATGATGGTTTGCCAAGAAAGAACAAAAAGGTCATTGAGTTTTGCAAGGGTAAAAAGGTAATAGCCGTATGTCCGGAAATGATGGGAGGGTTGGCTAGTCCCAGAGAAAGACATGAGATATGCGGCGGGGACGGTACGCTTGTTTTGTCGGGGGGAGCCCGAGTTCTATCGTTTTCCGGAGAAGATAACACAGAAAGATTTATTTCTGGAGCGGAATTGACTTTGAAAAAAGCAAGAGAGTATGGATGCCATTTGGCTATCCTGAAAGAGTTTAGCCCGTCCTGCGGGGTAAGTCAGATATATGACGGAAATTTTGACGAAAAAACTGTAATGGGGCGCGGAGTGACCGCGGCTATACTCGAAAATTCAGGGATAAGAGTTGTCTCTGAGGTAAATTTCAACTTCCAGAGTTTGTAGTTACCCTTCCTTTGGCCCGGTATTTGTAGCGGTTTTTTTGTTTTAGCCGGGAATTTATGTGACGATAGTGGTTTTTCTGCACAGAGCTGCCGATAAAATTCTTTATGCTTACCGGGGCGAGGTTTGTGTGATTTTTCTTGATATTTACAACATATCGGGTACAATACTATATTCTTTGGTATTTTGATAATAAATGATAGGCAAGGAGGGTTAGAAGTGAAAAAAGGTATCCATCCTAAATATGTTGATTGTACTATGGTTTGTGTGTGCGGGAATACTGTGCATACCAGAGCCTCTAAAGAAAATGTGCATGTCGAGATATGCTCTAAATGCCACCCCTTTTACACCGGGAAGCAAAAACTTGTAGATTCCGCCGGAAGGGTAGACCGTTTCCAGAAAAGATATTCGGCTAAATCCCCCAAAAAAGGTAATAATTAAGACGACTTGTAGCCTTTTACCTGTTTTGCGCGGCTTCTGACATGAGGCATGAAGGGGCATAAGATACGGTGTAGATAGCGATCGTTAATTTTCCTTTTTGCGGGTTGAGGCGCATGGATAGGTTGTTGATATGGAAGGGTTTCTATTAAAATTTGAAGAAAAGAAAGTGGAGCTTAAAAAGTTGGAAGATGAACTGTCTTCAGCTAAGCTTATTTCTGACCGGGCAAAATACCGGTCTAAAACAAAAGAATATTCAGCGTTAAAGGAAATTATTACAGAATATGATAACTATCTCAAGCTTGAGAAAGAAAAGAATTCTCTTGAGAAGTTGATAGCGGAAGAGGAAGTAAGGTCGGAGTACGCTGTTCTTGCGGAAATGGAACTTGCCGAACTCAACGAGGCCATAGCGGCCAAGATAAGAGAGATAGAGGATATGGCCATTTCGGAAGATGTTTCCGCGAATAAACGGGATGTAATAATGGAGATCCGGGCAGGTACCGGAGGAAAAGAGGCGGGGCTTTTTGCTCAGGATCTTTTTAAGATGTATTCGAAATACGCGGAGGCCAAAAGCTGGAAGATAAACATAAT
>CAYMBK010000240.1:0-5654 GCA_964388645.1 uncultured Planctomycetia bacterium
CGGCGACGTTCTGGTGACTATGCGCTGTGAAGGGCTTTCCTGGAAATTGTCAGGCACAAGCCAGTTGTTCTGGGCATTTACGAAAACCTCGAAGAACCTCCAGGTTCTCCTGGCAACCGTCCTTAGAAAACGTTCTTTCTCCGCTGAAAGCCTCACCTTTCGAGGCGGTATCGTTAAGCTTATAAGCCATGATATAACAGGAGAAAAAAACCAGAGCACCAGGAACGGAGCGGCCACCGTCAAAGATCCCGGGGCTTTCACATATATCCAAAACCCGGCCGAGACAGCGAACAGCGGCGCTATCCACATCGACTCGAAAAATCCTGAAAGGCCGGCATTAGCACGGCGCTTCATATCCCAAGACGTTATCCACTCAAGTGTCTTTCTGCGCGTAATAAAAACCCTCACAAGAGCCCTGCATATCGCGTCCAGGCTTAGAAACGCTTCAAACACAAGGTTGGTAATGAAAAAACCCGTCTGGAGAACCCGTCGCGTGACGCTCGCCGCCTCGCCTCTGATATGTGTAAGTATCCCGACCTTTTTGGGCTTACGAAAAATATCCATCATCGAAACGAACAACTGGGGAAGAAGAGCCACGCCCGTGACGAAAGCCGACCAGAAAAGGCCGCCTCCTATGAACACCCAGCCCGTTATAAGAAGCGCCAGCATGGAAGGAGCAACCAGCGACCTCCTGAGGTTATCGAATATTTTCCATTTTGACAAAAACGATATAGGGTTCCGCTCTCTCCGCCCGAAGCAGCAAGGCACTACGGGAAAAAGCCATGATAATATCTGCCAGTCACCCCGTATCCACCTGTGCCTCCTGTTCACGTCAAGCGAATAACTTGACGGATATTCTTCAAAAAACTCTATATCGCTGACCATGCCGCTTCTCGCATAGGACCCTTCGAGAAGATCATGGCTGAGTATCATCCCGTCCGGGAACCGCTCGTGCATCGATGACATAAAAGCGTCAACCTCATAGATCCCCTTGCCGATGAAAGACCCTTCTCCGAAAACATCCTGGTATACATCCGATACCACCTGAGTATACGGGTCTATCCCCGGCTCCCCGGTGAAAAGCCTGACAAAAAACGATTTCCTGGCGCTGGCCATACTCACTTCAACCCTGGGCTGTAATATTCCGTAACCTTCGGTGACTATTCCGCGTTCCGCGTCGAGGACGGCCTTGTTCAACGGGTGCGACATCGTCGCCACAAGTTCCCTGGCCGACCCCAGAGGCATATGCGTGTCGGTATCAAGAGTTATCACATATTTTACTCCCCGCAATAACTCGATGTCGCCCACAACCAGATACCCTTTCCCGTCAAATCCCCGGCCTCTTAAAAGCAAGTTAAGCTCGAAAAGTTTGCCTCTTTTTCGTTCCCATGCCATCCATGCATTCTCTGTTTCATTCCACATACGCGGACGGTGAAAAAGAAAGAACCTGTCTTCTTTTTCCGAACCATACCTTTCATTAAGCATCTTGATCCCGAGAACCAGGTCTTCCAGGATCTCTTTATCTTCCTCGAGTATCTCCCGGTCGGCATCCGGAAAATCCGTTAATAAGCCGAAAAATAGGTTGTCATCTCTGTTAGCCAGGTACCTTACTTCAAGATCTTCTATGAGGCTTTCTATGGCCTTCCTGCCGCTCACCATCGTCGGGACAACCGCCAGAGACCTGTTTTCTTCGGATATACCTTTTGAAAAATCCATCCGGCCGAGTTTGCGCGGCGCGACGGCCAACGTAGCCAGCCAGTTGGTCAAAGCCAGGCCGAAGCGGCTGGAACAGATAGTTATCAGGGTTCCCGCGAAAAAAAGCGTAAACCCCTTTGTCCCGAGGCAATACGCGTAACATATAGCGGTGGCGGCGGCCATAAAAGTGAACGTCCCGGATACAGCCAGGTAGAAGAACATCGGATAACGCCTTCCTAGCTCGCATGTTCTTTCTTTTAAAGAAAGCCGGAGTCCTGTTCCCTTAGCGAAAGCGCGGAAACCTTCGTCTATAAGAAAATATCCCACATGGGCTTTTCTGTCGGCGCGTGATAAGCTCTCCTCTTTTTTACGCGCGAGCTCAACCGCTCTGCGCGCCGTTTCTTCTTCCTCAAGCCCGGTTCTTTTGGAAACACCCTCTATGATGTGCCTGTACCTGTCGCGCGTCGCGAAATCCATGCCGGCGTAGGCCCCGTAGGGATCCTGCCTTAAGGTTTTTTCGACAACGCTCATTTCGTCAACGAAATCCCGCCAGTCTATGGCCCCTAGTGTGCGCAAGCTGTTTATGGTATTGCTTACGGATACCTGGTCTGATGCCTGCCTCTGCCCCTCTATCTGAACCAACCTTTCTATCCCGGTACCTTCTTCCAGAAGCCTTTGTTCCATCCAGGATATAGGCAAAGCCAAAGCCGAACTTTGACCTTGAAGTCGCCGCGTTAATTCCGCGACAAGTGCCGCGGTCAGGGGGGGGTCTTCGCGGGCCATATCCGCTATTTCCATGATGAGTTCGTTCGGCTCTCTTTCCGCTATCCCTATCATCCTGTCGGCCCACAAGGTGGCCATGTCCCTTTCTCTGCGAGCGGACCCCACTCGAAAAGCTATACGCCGCAGGTTTTCGACAAGAGCTAGCCTTATCATTATGGGAATAGCCCACAACTCTCCGAGTTTAAGCGGCATGACTTCCTGGTAAGACGCCACAAAAGCCATAATGCTTTCTTCGTCAACACGGCCGTCATTATGCGATATTATCTGGAACGCTATCTCGTACGCCCTGGGAAAACCCGAAAGCGGCCCCCTGGTTATGCGAGGCAGTTCACGGCTGTAAGACCTCGGGAAATGGCTGCGTATGGTCCTTATCTGTTCTTCTATCAGATAGAAATTATCCAGCAGCCATTCGGCGGCAGGGGCTATTCTCCGATTTTCCTGTACGGAAACCGATATCAGCTTGTGAATACCCTCAAGCAACTTCCTGTTGGATTCCAGGCGCGGCAAAAGCTTATCTCTGCCCCGTTCAAGGTTGACGCTGTTGCTTCTGGCTTTTGCCAGGACCCTCGCGTACTTTTCTAGCTGCTCAAGGCTGTACAGCTCTGCGCGAAGCGGATCTTGCTCGGGCCCCGTCAAGGAACGCGCGGAGATCGCGGCATCCCTTATCTTTCTTCTTATGTTAACCAAAAACCCTATCTTATTTGCCATCTGCAATGATCCTAAAGCTTTTTCAATACTTTCAGTACGCTTTTTTCTTTATCTTTTATCTCAAGCATTATATCCGCGCTGATACCTGTTTTTCGCGCCATCGCCAGGAATTTTTTGAATTTTTTCAGATCTATCGTTTCGGCATGCGCCCCTTTTTTCCGGTTGCTGTCCTGCTCCGAATAATCCACCATAAAAGGCCCGTCGGCTTTTTTCCATGTGCCGGCGGCTTTACTGAACGCCTCTCCAGCGCTCTCGCCCGAAGACAGACACTCATGGTGAAAAACGTCAAAGACCACGGGAACCCCGGTTTTTCCGCTGATCTCAATACAGTCTTTCAGGGAATATAACCTGTCATCGTTCTCTATGACCAGCCTTTTCACTACCCGGGAAGAAAGTTTAGAATACCTGTCGGTAAACCTCCGCATAGCCGCCCGTTTGTTCCCGTACACCCCTCCTACATGTATCTGCACTTTGGCTTTTCTGTCGAGTCCCATGGCATCGAGCACATCGCAGTGATATTCCAATTCAAGTTCGCTTCTCCCGGCGATCCCTTCGTCCAGGGCGTTTATCAGCACGAATTGGTCGGGATGCATGGAAACCCGCATGCTGTTTTTTCTGATAAACCTGCCTATTTCACCGAACTGCCGGGAAAACCCTGAGCGCCAAGGCGATACGCATATAGGATGCGAAGCGAAAGGCACGATATCTGAACTTATCCTGAAAAAAAGAATACCATTATCCAGATTGAATTTCAGTATTTTACTTAGACATTCCAGATTTTCCGCGACCGTGCGCTCAAAGCGCTCTTTAGAATACGACCCCAAACGAAAAGTATGGTTTGGAGAACACCCCACAGAACGATTTATGCAAGGGTATCCTACCCGTATATTGCCTCCCGCGACACCCACCGCTCTCACCCGCCTCGTTGTTTTTCCGCGATTAATTCAGCATCGCATAGCCCATCATGGCACAAACTCATCTACTTGCTGAAACCTCGTCACGATAATATATCTTTCAACTTTTATCTCGATAAGAGCTGTGTTTTTCTCCTCGACAAACTCCTGTAAGGACGGGAATTTAGCGAGATATATTTCTCTGTAGATCTTTTCTCTTTCCGCCCCCGCTTCTCCGGCGGGACCGAGCGCGGTAACAGATGCCGCCTCGCTAAGATCAGAAGCCTGGTTGGCGCTAGTGGTTACTAAGATGGACACCCCCGGATGTTCTTTGAGGTTCAGATACTTCGCTGAGTCCCGGGACGTGGCGAAAATAATGGTTTTAAGGTCCTCTTTGGCTAAAAAGCCGACAAGAGACGTATAGGGGTACACTTTTCCCGCTGTGGCCAAAACTCCAAAGTTCTGGGTTTGCATTATACCCGCGGTTATCCCGATAGATTCATCACGCGTCATGGCACCTCCGGTTAAGTGTAACGGCCGCCTGACTATTCTATCCTTATCGGGGCCGTATGACAAGAAAAAGAAACCGGAAGGACGCGATACCGCGCTAAAAAGTTGCCTAAACATCCGCTGCTATCTCATGGATAGCAGCTCTAAGGGAAGACCCCTGTCATATAATAAGAGTGAAAAAAAGAGGGCCGGACGCGCGCGCTCCGGCCCTCTTGAACAAAAGTATCTCCTAACAGTCGCAAAGCAGCGTCATAAACCCCGCCATTATCTGTTTTTTCGCCGCTTTTCGCCCCTTTTTGTGCCCATATCACTTTTCATTTCCATCATTTTCTCAAATTGTTCGGGAGTGAGAATTTCCCTCATAGAAAGAAAGCTTTCCACTCTGTGGTCCACCAGAACGCCCTGGGTGTCTTTTACTCTCTCAGAAGCGCTGTTTACGTCCTCAATATCTAACTCAGGCTTTTTAAGCGCCTCCCTCAAAGCCTCCCGAGCCGCTTTAACCTCTTCCCGCGCCGCGGCCTTGTTTTCCGCTGCGGCCTCCTTCCGGTCTCTTAGAGCGTCTTTCTGCTCCTGGCTGAGTCCAAGTTCCCGCGAGAATTTCTCCCACCGTCCGGTCCGGGCCCCTCTCTCCCCGCCCCGTCCTTCAGACCAGGCAAAAACACCGAAAGCGGATAGGATGAACATCCCGGTAACGCAACACACAAATACTTTTCTTATACATTTTTCCATTGTCCCCTCCTTAGGTCGTTTATCTTTTCTGCCCTTAAGCTTGCCACTGTTCGCATCTTTTGACAGCGGGCAGGGGAAGGAAAGTTCCGTCTACATAAAAAATTCTTCCATGGGAATACCTATATCCTCGGCCAGAACCCCGTTTCCTTGCTCCAGAGAATCCAGAAAATCCATTTCACCATAAAGAAAATACGAAACTTTTCTGTCTTGAACTTCACGGTAAATCCCGGAAGTTATAACAGCAGTTAAAAGCGCCGCTGCCGTGGCGGCTGCAAAAACGGGTTTTCTGAAAAGATACATGCTCTTTGCCCGATCAAAAACCTGATTAAGAAGGCC
>CAYMBK010000241.1:0-16810 GCA_964388645.1 uncultured Planctomycetia bacterium
CCGCCCCTGCCCGGTCATCCCCGTTTCGATACCAGCTAAAAAGCATAACGCCCGCCAATACAAGAACACCAAGAATTATCCATATCTTTTTCATTTTGCCGCCCCTTTTTGTTTGAAAGACCCCTTTACCATCCGCCTCCGCCTCCGCCTCCGCCGGTCATTCCTCCGCCGAACCCCCCGAACCCGCCGAAAGACCCGCCTGAACTGCCGCCCGCGCCGTACCAATGCCCGCCGCGCCTCCGTCCTCCGGCCATGGACCCCAGCAGAAAATATCCGAAAAACCCTGAGCGCGCACCGAAGATCATAAGAAAAAGAAATAAAGTGAACAGGGCCTCCATCCCGCCCGTTCGTCCCGAAACCGCCTTGTGGACACTGTCTTCTTCTCCGGTTATAGTTATTCCGCTCTCCCTGGCTATAAGGCTGATGACGGCCACAGAAGCTTTCAAAATACCCTCGGAATATCTGCCTTCACGAAAAAGCGGGGCCATTACCTCGCGCACTATCTTGTTTGCCGTCGCGTCGGGGATAATTCCCTCAATTCCATAACCTGTGGTTATCCATGCCTGCCGGTCATCTACAGCCACAAGTATGAGCGCTCCGTTGTCTTTTCCTTCTTCTCCTATTTTCCACGCGTCAAAAAGCCTTACAGAAAAGCTATGCGCGCTCTCCGGCCTTGTCGTCCTAACTGTGACAACAGCCACCTGGGCGCCGGTTCTTTTCTGAAGTTCGGCGGCGAAAGAACCGATCCTTCCTCTTACCCCGGGATCAATAACACCGGCATAATCGCTTACATAACCCTGGGGTCGGGGCGGTATGGCCGCAAGGCCTTCCGAGGCCGCGGCGAGATGAGCCGAAGCGCAAAAAAATAAGGCCGAGGCCAAAGAGCCCGCTCTTAAAGCCGTTTTTATTGTCATAATTTGTCTGAAATGGCCGCCGCCTTATCTATCTCGATAAGGAATTCCTCAATAAGCTTCTCTGCTTCCGACGGGCATATTTTTTCCTTTTTGGTCGACACCCTGTATACTTCCATAAAAACGCCCGCTGTGAGCCCGAACGCCTTTGAAAAATGCTCTATTATGCCTTCTTTGTCACAGGGAGGCCTCTCACCTTTTATGCGAATAAGGTTCCGGAACACAGGCACCAAAGAGTTAAGCGAGTCTTTCATCAAAGACAACATCCCTTTCTTGCTTAAACCCACTTCAAGGTAGGCCTGTCGTATCCTTATAAGCTTTCCCTTTATCTGCTGTTCACAAAAAAGGCGGGCATGCTCCCCTTTGATATCAAGAGTTGAAAAAATGTCGGCGCCGTACACAAGCACGTGGTTCTCTTTCATATCCATGAACTCGACGGGAAAAACATCAAGCGAGGAAAAAATATATTCTTCGGTAAGAAAAAGAGGCGCGGCAATGGATCCGGAGATCCCGCGTGATATTTTTTTCAGGCTTTTTTTGAGAACCTGAAAGCCCAGTTCCTTGAAAACAAAAACCGAGTTAATATCTGACACACCCTTGACGTACGCTCCTGAAGCCGCCGAGCCGTAAACTATTATCGAAACCAGGTTATCGGCATGCAGCTCCAGCATTGCCTCAAGATACGGAACTAACCTCCCGCGCACTTCGGGCTGTAACTTTTCCGCGCTAATAACTTTTCCGGCCATCTTTTCCTCCCGTTACATGCATGTAGAACGCGTTTCGCGCCAAAACCTATAGTTCATTGTATCATCCGAGAGCCCCGGGTGAAAGCTTTTCCGGCTACGAGGGGAAAAGACAGGCGCAAAATAAGGCCTTCGCCCTGTAACCTTTTTACTTTCTGTCTCTAAGGGGGATATATTTCTCGTCGAATGTTCCTGTATATATGGCCCTGGGCCTGAATATGCGGTTATTTTCCAGGTATTCCACGACCCTTGCCGTCCATCCTGAAGTCCTGCTGACGGCAAAAATGGGCGTGAACATTTTTGTGGGTATACCGAGGAACCTGTAAAGCATCCCCGAATAAAAATCAACGTTAGGAAAGATCTTTTTCTCACTTCCTAATGTCCCGACAACTTCATTGTCAAGAGACTTCGCGATCTTAAAAAGCTCGGATATTTTAGTGTCTTTAGCCGAAACATACTCAGCTATAGGCAGTAAAACCCTGGCTCTGGGGTCGTATGCTTTGTATACCCTGTGCCCAAAACCCATTATTTTCTTCTTAGCGGCACGCGCGGAATCAAACCAGGTCTTCACATTGTCAACGCTGCCGATCTCCTTGAGCATCTCCACTACCTGTTCATTGGCTCCGCCGTGCAAAGGCCCGTTCAACGCTGAAATGCCGGCTCCTACCGAAAAATACATATCCGACAGCGTCGATGCCACAACCATGGAAGCGAAAGTACTCGCGTTCATGCCGTGATCGGCGTGCAGAATAAGAGAGACATCCATGATCCGTTCTTCTAAGGGAGTGGGCTCCTTCCCTGTCATCATATACAGTAGATTAGCCGCATAGCTCAGATCTGTCCTGGCTTCCAGAGGAAGGTGTTTTTCCCTGAGCCTTTTTATCGCGGCGGCGACACAAGCTATCCCGGATATAAGGCTGTATGAAGTCATGTATCCCGTCGCGGGATCATACATGCCGTTGTCATGGCCGGGATCCTCCTGACTTTTGTTCTTAAATTCGTAAATGGCGTGGGTTTCTCCGCGAGGAACGGTTTCCATGGCTATGGAATCCTCGTCAGAACCTATCACGTTCCCGGGCCTTTGCCTGTAGCCGTCCTTGTCTATGATCGAAAATTCGTTCCTTAAAAAATGCACCCCCATCCTTAATGCCGCCATGGTATTCAGTGTTTCCACCGGAAAACCCATAAGAAGCCGCAAGGTCGAAGGGACCGACCTATACCGGGCAAGCTCTTTTTTGAACGATCCCAGCTCTTCCCTCGAGGGCAATTTGCCGTATAACAGAAGATAGGAAACTTCCTCAAAAGTGGAATACGCGCAAAGATCAAAAACGTCGTATCCCCTGTATATAAGCGCGCCCTTTACGCCGTTAACGTACCCCACCTTGCTCTCACAGGCGATCGCCCCCTCAAGGCCGGGTCCCACTGTACAGCTTACAGGCCAATGCACGGGCCCTGTGGAAAAATATCCGCCGTCGCCGCCTGTTTCCTCGCGCGCTTTCTCGGCGGCTTTCAGAATAAGCCCGGTTATGTCCTGTGTATTTTTATGCAGTTCATCCATAGTGGTAAAATGATACAACAAATATCTTCCGTTGTCAAATTACTTCATATGAGATCGCTTCGTCGGCCTCTCCCTCGCTCTGCTGGGGACGCGGGCGGCCTCCCCGCGATGGCCTCGATGGTTCCCGCAACATGTCGCACTTACATCCGCGGGTCAATCGTTAATTCTCTTTTCTATGCTTAGTATTAGCGCCTCCACATCCTTCATGAGGCTTTGCGGCAGTTTTTCAGAACCTCTGAACTCGGTCTTAACTGAACGAAGAACACTTAAAAGTCTCTTGAGAAGAGCCGCGTTCTTCTTAGCCGCGAGCTCGTCGGGGTCTATTTCATTTTTTTCACGCACCATGCTCGCAAGGTCTTTTTTAACATAACCGGCGTCTTTGGCTTCTTCCAGCACATATTTCCTGACCTTAGCATAGTCTTCACCATCCAGGTCTTTACGCTCTTTCGCGAGCCGCAGAACATCTACCGACTCATACGTGGGCATCTCAGCGGGGCCGGCTTCCCCTTTAAGGTCACGGTCAAGATACCCGGGTTCTTCTTTTTCCATAAAAGAGTACGACCTCAAAAGTTTGAGAGCTGTCTGTTTTTTTATGCCTATCTCTTTAAGAACATATGTCTCTATCTCCTGGTACCCCCACTCTTTGTAAAGCTTGTCCTTCCAAACTGTGAAAAGCGCCTGGCCAAGCCCTATCCATGAAGCCTTAAAATCCTTCGCGCTCTCAAGCACCTTGTATCTTATGCCCGAACTATCGATACCGGCCATCCTGCTTTCTATATTTCTTATACTTTTGGTCTTTCTTTCTTCCATTGTCAGCCCACCGTACCTTTTTTCCTGTCTATTTCGTCGCGCTGTATCTTCATAAAATAATGGTCCACCTCTTTCATGTTCGCGAATACCTGCATACTCGGCAAAGCCTTAATTATCTCGAAAACCGTCTCGACCTGGGGCCGAAGTTCTATCATGATGAATTTACCGCCGACCCCTTCCATGAATATCTTAGCCTTTAATACAGTGCCTATCCCGACGCTGCTTATGTACTCCACCCCTTTCATGTCCAGTATCAGAACCCTTGTCGTGCTTACAAGAAGCGGATCTATGGCTTTTTGTACCTCCTTGTGCGTATCAAAATCTATCGCCGCAAGCACGGTCACGACAAAAACTCCGCCGGTCTTGTCTTCAACTTTCACTATTTTTGACATATCCCCCTCCTTGATAACGGTAGGTATTATCCACAAAGCCTATTCTACTACGAAACCCCTCTTCGTCAAACACCGATTTTCTGTTATTTTATTGCCCGAAGCCTTATCCTGTTATATGATGTTGACACTCGTGAAAAAAGGACAGGACATTGATAAAAAAATTCAATAATATTCTGGTAGTTACAGGCATAGGCGATTACAGCTCAGCTGACATGAGATCCGTCTTAACCTGCCGGGACGCTGTAATAGAAAGCATCCGAGCCTCCGGCCGGAATGCCGAAAGTCTTGAAATACACGAAAATGCCTTTTTCGGTTCTCATGAGGACATTATAAAAAATATCCGGGAAATATGCCCTGACTGTGTTTTCAACCTGTTCGAAGGTTTCGTCGGAAGATCCGGTAGTGAGGCTGACTTCGCGCGCATGCTCGAAAATGAGAATATCCCTTTTACCGGAAACGGATCTTCGGCGCTGGAAACGTGCCTCGACAAGCCTAAAACAAAAAAAATACTGGACGCATCCGGGATCAAAACCCCTAAAGGCGTACTCGTACGCGATCTTTCCAAGGCCCGATGGCAGGAAATTTGTTTTCCCGCTTTCGTTAAGCCGGCTTTTGAGGACGCCAGCGTAGGTATAGACGATAAGTCCCTTGCGCAAAACCCCGAGATGCTGCGCGCGTCGCTAGAAGAAAAGCTACCCGCTTTTCCCGGAGGGCTCCTGGTAGAAGAGTTTCTCCCTGGAAAAGAATTCAACGCGGCTTTTCTCGGGGACTATCCGTATGAGAACCTGGGCGTATCTTTGATGGACTATGAGCTCTATTCGGATTGCCCGAATTACATGGGTTTCAGCGCTAAATGGTATGAAAGCACCGTTGAATATAAAAAATTGTTTCCAAGCGTATCTGACAGGAAAAACCCCGAATACAGAAGCGACGTCGTAGAAATAAGCCGGAGATCCGCCATGGCACTGGGATGCTCAAGATACTTCAGGGTAGACCTCAGAGAAAAGAACGGCGAGCTATATGTACTTGATGTTAATCCCAACCCTGACATAAGCCCCGGGAGCGGGCTTATAAGGCAGGCCGCTTCACGCGGCATGAGCTATTCGGACGTCATATCCCGCATTCTCGAGAACGTTTCCGGGACCTGATCCCCTTCATAGCTGGTATTTTCCACCCGCTTAAACAAACCTCTCGTCCGACCTTTTTCTTTTTATGGCCTTGACGGAGCTTTTCATCCACCCCGAGCTTCCTCCCCTCACGCAGTCAAATTTGGGAATATACGGCTTGATATCGAGGAGCGGCGTCTTATCCAGAATATCGCATCCGCGAAACCTGACAACATTCCCTCTTACCGCGACAAGTTCCACAACGGAGATCCCTATCCGTGAAGGGCGAAGAGGAGAGCGTGTGGAAAACACTCCGCGTTCCTTTTCGTCCATAAAAGGGACGACTTTAAGCTCGGTCCTAGCGGCCATGTGGAATTGATATATAAGGAAGATATGGCTGAACCCTTTAAGATCTTTAAGGCCTCTAACAAATTTCCTGTGCAATACGGCCCTGCCCGTTATCAGGCCGGCTCCTGAAGGCTGTATGGGCATATTTCTAAGATCTTTATGCGGGGAACGAATCACGCCTATCGCTTCTACCCTCAAACTCATACTCCACTCCGAAATTTATAATTTATCTAAAAGCTCGGCCGCCATGCTTACGCATTCGGCGCATGAAAGCTTCTTAAGAGCCCTTATTTCCCTGCATTTGTCCGATCCGGCGGCTTCCTTGAAAGCGCTTCGTATTTTTTCAAATTCGCCGTATCCGCCGCGTTCCATTATAAGCTTTACCGCGTACAAAGCGCCGCACAGACCTTCCGGGGCTCTGCCGCCCGAAAACATGTCAAGCTCCGAAAAGGCTTTATCATCGACCCCGAATTTATCCCTGAAAGCCCAGGCCACAGAATTCGTACAGCTCGACCTTTTACCGTCGGACATCCCCATAAAACGCTCTCTCGCCCTGATAGCCCTCATGCCAATTCCTTTTCTTGTCTACAACGTGAATACTCAGATAACCCATCCGGCATGCGCGTATATCTCCTTCAAAATATCTATCTGTGTTATGATCCCCAAAAGACGATGTTTTACGTCGACGATAGGAACGCATCCGAACCTCTTTTTGACCATTATTCCTATGGCCGAAGCCAGATCGTCTTCGGCAGTAAGAGTGGTCACGTTCTTTGTCATCGCGCTCTCCAGAAGATAGCCGTCAAGCAGCTCCTTATTGTAGAACAATTCGCCATCGATCGACCTAAAGGGAGAAACCGTACGGTACAGGTCGGTCTGTGTTATCAGACCGCATAAAACCCGGTTTTCATCAACCACCGGAAGATGCCTTATCCTGTGAACCCTCAAGAGTTCCTCGACCCGGCTAAAAGGATCATTTATGTGTATGCACACCGGAGGAGCCGCCATAACCCTGGATAAAGGTATCTTAGAAATTCTTTCCATATCCTTCTGCCGTATGTTACATTACGTTAATCGCGCTCTAAAACCCGCGCGCTGAGAGCAAAAGAGCGTTGCGCCCCCGGGCCGCGTCCTTCCTGAACACCAGCCTGCTTCAGTTTGCTTTGCTCAGAAAAAAATTCCTGTTACATAAAAAATACGGACTCTTCTCTATATGGCAAAAAACCGGCTGATAGAGTAAAAGATGTCCGGGTTGTTGACCCGCAGCAGATCATAGTATCCCGTAAAGCTGATAGCGATACTAAAAATACAGCTGTAAGCTATCGCGGTTATCATTCCGGCGCTGAGAGCCATTCTGGCTTTTTTCCTGCCGGCGAGCGCATTATCCATGAATGCCCATAAAAGAACAGCCGCCAAGCTGAGATGCGGCACAAGATCGGCCAGATATCTCATGGTGTTCACGACAGATAGCGCGCTAAAAACAACCACGTTCAAAAGTGAAAAAAACACTAAGAACAGTATACCCAATGTTACATACCGGGCAACCCGTACCATCCGTTTATAAAAAAAAGGCGCGGCAAATATAATGTTCAAAAAGATCAGGTTCCGAAAAATACCGGCCACGGGTTCCACGCGTTTATACGCTCCTGAGATCTGCCCCGGCAATCCACGCATAAGATGAAAAAATGGGAAGTTGAAATTTATCTCGCATGGATAAAATAGATAGAAATACAGTCCCCGCGGCAGGTATGAAAAATTGAAAGACCTGCCTATGCCATGGCCCCCGATCCTGTTATACCCGATGCCTGTCTCTAAAAAAGAGCCAAACCTGACGTAATTATACAAACCAAGGACAAAGACGATCAACAGAAAAGGGCAAAAAACGCCGCAAAGCCCTGCGATCGGCTTTCTATCGGCTCCGCCGGATTTCTCACGGAAGATCCTCATCCATACCAGCAACAGCACCGGAGCGGCAAGTATCAAATTGGGGCGGCAGCCGACGCCGAGGCCCAGGAACAAGCTGCCCAGCCATATCCGGCGAGGCCTTATTTCTTTTCCTAATCCTCCCGAAAATAAAAAGTAAAAACATCCCGATAAAAAGAAATACCCGGAAGATATCGCGACCTCGTAAAATGCCGGGCGCCGCAGTAAGAAGGGAGCCAGGTTACACAAACTCAGGCAGACTACCGAAGAGAAGAACAGGGAAAAGGGCATTTTGGGGAAATATGCCTTCGCCAAAGAACTAAATGCCATTACAGAGAACAAAACTCCCCCAAAACTAAAGATAACAACCGCGAGATCTTGCGGAATATTTGTTCCAAAAACAAACCGGAACGGGATAAATAAGGCGACTGCCGGAACCGGTCCGTAATAAAGATAATACTTGCCTTTGTACAGCGCGGCGTCATGCAGGCCGTACCGGTAATTCTCGAAAGAGTCATAGCTAAGGGAAAGATCTCGCAGCTCTTTTCTAGGATAGATAAGCAGGTGTGTCTTCCCTGCCATAAAAGCATCGGCAAGAGCATTATAAAAATCAACCGCGTTCTCGCCCCTGTGGCTTCCTCCGAGTTTGCCGAGATCTCCGGCAAATGTGAACCGGAACGGCCTGTTATAAGACGTGGAAGCCGTCCATAAATAGAAAAGCATAACGGCACACAAAAAACCTGTTATAACCTTAACTTGAGACTTCGAGCTCATTCTGATGGACCGCGCAGGCCTGTGATCTTCCATGTTAAATAAAAAAACCCTTCCCGGTGTATAATATCATTCGCGACATTGCGACATCGCGGATGATGTGCCTCAACGATCCCGATCCTTGGTCGCGTACCGCTATCATTAAACCCGTATTGTCTCTGCCGGCGAGCTGCCCGGGCAATATACTACTTTTTGGGCATCTTGAACGCGTTTCCCATGCCCTTGGCGGCTTTATCGGCCTGCTTGCTCATCTTGCCCGATTGTTTTTTAGCCTGTTTCTGAAGTTTCGCGGCGGCGCGTTTAGCTCCCCGTTCCGCGATTATCATCTGCTTTTCTTCGGGCGACTTTCCTACCGTGGCAAACCAGTCGCCGACCCTGTTAAGCGCCGAACGTTCGTCGGCTTTTTCATATGCCCTGGCATTTGGAGCTTTGAGATCTCTCTGCTGGGCAAAAACCGGGATGGCCACCGCGAAAGAAAGCACAACTACCATAGTTATCAATTTCTTCATGTTCCCTCCTTTGCGCTTATGCTATAGAGTTCTTCAAAATAAACTTTTATTCGTCCATCGCGCAATAACATGAAATCGCTATTTTGCAGAACCCTAATATTGCTAACCTTCAACAAGTACTATTCTTCACTGCCGGAGAACGGGAACTGTATAACTTTCTGCAGATCTTCGGCGGTTTTCTGAACAGCTTGTGTGGTCTCTTTCGCCAGGCCTTCCGCCTTCTGAGTTATCTGCGTAGCCGTGCTTCCGGCTCCGCCGGCAACACCCTGAACTGCCCCGGCCATTTCCTGAACTTTGCCCAACGTATCCCCTATCGTACCCTCCAGATCCTTAAGATCGAAATTCGCAAGCCTTGCAATGGTGGTGTTTGCCAGGGCTTTTACGACTATAAGGCCCACAAGTTTATTTGGGTCGGTTATGTCGGTATATCTCTCTTTGAGGTTGAGTTTAAACTCCTGTACCGAGGGTTTTCCTCCCTTGGAATAGTCCTTATACAAAACCCGGCCAACTTCAAGTTCCAATACGTCTATTTGTATCTCAGGAGCTTCGTCCTTTTTCGCCGGATCGGGCTTCGCTTCTTTCTTCTGATCTTTGACGACGTTTAGCGCGTCAAGGTTCAACTCTCCTTTTTCATTTTTCACCACTATAAATTCGCTCATATTCAGCCTCATTTCCCGCAAATGTATCTTTCCTCCGATAATGGATGGCAGATCATAATGGACATACACCTCGGGCATATCAAACATTATCCTGTCCTCAAACCCGGGAGGATTGAAAAGTTTGAGATCCGTTATCCCGATGACCGTCTTCATGATCCCTATGTTAAGTTCCGCTATTCCCAGCTTAAGCCCGGTTACGTTTTTAACGCCTTTCTCAACGGAAAACTTTACAATAGGTTCTCTGGCTGCCGCGATTATCACCGCCGCCGCCAAAACCACGACAACAAAAACCTTTAAACCTTTCTTCATTTTCCTCCTTCGCCGTCGGTGGCTGATAAAATTTAGATCTTTTCAAAAAACTCGATACACAAATCGCTACGGTTTTTCTTTCTTTTTCTTGTTCCCAAAAATCCGAAAATATTGTACCACACCGGCAAATACGGCGGTAAAATAATTTCGCGTGATAAAAGAATAATATGCTTTTTAATACTTTACGCGATTTCCGCTACGCCTTACGACGCCCGCGGCAAGGCCGTCCTATCTGCCGGTTCTACTCTTTCCGGATCTTCTTTTAGCGGACAAAGAGCCTTTGATCTTGGGCTTGACAGTCTTTGTTTTGGAAGGCGATGAACCTTTGGCCTTGGGTTTTTCGGCCTTTGTTTTGGGAGAGGATAGACGTTTTTTAGCTCTGGGCTTGGTTGTTTTGGCTTCGGGCCTCTCTCCGACCCCCGTCAGCGGCATATCGATATTGAGCGTTTTAGCTATTTCAGCGACTATTTCGTCTCTATTGGGGAGATTTCTTGAATTATTGTCGCTTCTTCTGGAAGAATAGCATGCCTTGCAATAAACCGGACGGTCAGGCCTGGGAACAAAAGGCACCTCGCAAGCCGCCTTGCACTGGGCACAGACAGCCTGGTGCATTTTTCGTTCCCTCGGGTAGTTGTCCTGCGGAATAGAAAATTTTTTATTTACCGTAGCCTGCGTTTTAAACCCGGGGTCGCTCTCCGTGCTTACTATACGCAATACCGCCGCTGATTTAGATAAAAGCGAGTCGATCTTTTCACTTAGAACATCCACACGCGAACGTATTTCTCCCAGCATATATTCGAGATCGAATTCCGTTTCTTTTTTTTTACCGTTCCTTTTATTACGTTTTTTCGCGGCGGCCATCTATCCTCTCCTTCTTAAATTGGAACACATAGAAAGTATTTTACCCCCAAAACCCCGGCTTTTACAGTTTTTTTCTTTTATATCCCGCAAGATCCTTCCGCTCACAAAACCCGTACGTTTTTTTACATAAACCGATGTTCTTTCCCCAGAGATCCAGTCCTTCAGCCCGGATCTCTCACGTCATGTACGGACACGGCTGTCCGTCGGCAACAAGAGCGCAATCTTTACCGCATGGTTCTATCTTTACGGAGACCTCGCTGCCCTTGATATTGCGTCTTATGGCCCGCTCCATCTTTAACGCTACCGCATGGGCGCTCTCGAAAGACAGGTCCCGGGGCAGCACCACGGTCATCTCTACGAACTTTTTGAGGCCCGACTGACGGGTCTTGATATCCTTGAAATTACAGTAACTCTCGGCATGCGCCCCTAACTGGGCTATGATGTCTATTTTATTGTGTTCGCTTATGGAAGCGTCCAATAAATTAAAAAAAGCCTGCCTTGAAAGTTTGACGGAAGGGACCAGTATCAGACCGCAAACCAGTACGGTCACAGCCGGATCTATATACTTTCCTAAAAAACCGAACCCGCTGCCGCTAATGGCTATGGTCAGCAAAAAGGCCGCGGCAATGGAAAAAGATATGAACCCTTCCAGTTTATAATGGACGGCCTCGGCCTTCACAGCGGGAGAATGACTTTTTTTAGCAAGTACAAAAAGGAAAAAAGATCCGGTAAAGTTGAGAGAAAGGCCGATACTGCTTGAAGCGAATCCGATCCATGGAAAAGACACATGCGCGGGATGTACAAAGGACTTAAACGCAAGGAGAATAAGAACGGCCGATATTCCTACCAGCGCTATTCCCTCCACGGCCTCACAAACGTGCTCTACCTTGCCGTAACCGTAATTGTGGACAAGATCCGCCGGTTTATTGGATAGTTTTATGGAATGATAAAGTATTACGGAAACCGTCAGACCTACCAGCGTAATGGCCAGATCCGCGGCTATAGCCAGCGACCGCACTAAAATAAGCGCCGATAATTTGAGAATGAAAAGCGTTACGTTAAACCACAGGCTTATTAAGGCGGCCTTGACCATGTACCGTTCTTTGCGAAACATATGCACCTGTTTCCCTAACGCGCTGCTACCCTAAACTTCTCCCCTGCGGTCTTCCAGGATCCTTCGGATCTCCTGAGTCTTTTCTTTTGTCAACGGCATACGTAAAACAAAAATGATCGCTACTATCAAGCCTAATATCGGTAAAGTGGCAAGGCTGAAGCGTATCCAGAATATGGTCTCCGCCGCCTGTACTTTAAGCTGCCAGGTGAAACCCGACCAGGTCAGAATAAGCCCGGAAACATAATATCCCAGCGAATTTCCCAGCTTAAGTATGTAGGAAGCGCAAGCGGTAAAAGAGCCTTCCCTCCTCTCATGGGTATTGATCTCATCATAGTCAACTATGTCCGCTCCGATTGAGCTATGCAGCATCCAAAGTGCCGCGGCAGACATTCCCATCAAAAATGAGGCCGTCGTTTGCAGCCACTGAATAGCGGGCGTATACAAAAACCAGGAACCGCCGTATCCGCATATACCGACACAGCAAGCCGCGACCGATGCCCTACGTTTTCCGATCTTGTGTGACAAAGTGGCGAACGTGGGAACCCCGATAAGCCCTCCTACCATAAAAGCCACACCCATCCAAAACTGCCAGTTGTCGCCTACGATTTTATCGCCTGAGGACACGTAAAATACCGTGGCATAGTAACCCAGCGAACCCACCATACTTGTTCCCAAAGTAAAAGCCCCTCCCATTATGACCATCTGACGGAACGGATGGCATCTTAAAGTTTCGCCAAAGGAGCTGAAAATGGAAATTCTCTCTTTTATAGACACAACAACCTGCTCGTAATAGCGCTCTTTCACCCTAAAAAAGATAATTATCGCGAAAACAGCCATTACCAAACCCAATATGGACGTATACACCTGTATTCCCCGGAGAGTGTTTTTCTCGGTTGTTCCCGGTATAAGAAACCAGGCAAGGTTGGTAAACCGCAAAGCGTAAAAGTTACCTAGCTCCGCTATTTTTTGGGCCATACTACGGTACGACATTATAGAAGTGCGCTCTTCATAACAGGGAGACATTTCCGCCCCCAAGCTGTAGTACGGTACGGTAAAAGCGCTTATTATCGGAATGTAGAACATAGTAGAAAAGATCATGTACCAAAAAACCACGCTTATACCAAGAAACTTTATTTCCACCCAGGACGGCGAAACCATGAATAAAAGCGGCAGGCACAAACCGCTTAGAATACCGGCGATCAAAATAAAAGGCCGCCTTCGACCGTACCTGGAACGTAAATTATCGGACAACCAACCGACGATCGGGTCGACGATAGCATCCCATACGCGTATTAGCGTAAGAGCTAAGCCGACCAGCCACGGTTCAATACCCAAATACATATTAAAAACCGCGAATGCCACGGCCGGATACAGCCAGAGGCCCCACATATCAACTGCCGTTCCAAGGCTGTAACTTACCTTGGTAAAGAAAGGAAGGCGATCTCTTACGGGTTTTCTTTCACTGGACACTTTGGGTTCCTGCACTTTTCCTCCTCTTCTTTTCTTTCAGTTTTTCAAACTAACGGTTATAACACGCGTCTATAAGGCGATCTATAGTGGTTGTCGCCAGGCATTGCACCGTATCGGCGCCGCCGTAATATAGTTTTATCTCTCCGTTTTTCTCAGCGACCGCCCCGCAGGTAAACACAACACTCGGAGTTTGCCCGGCAAGCTCATATTGTTCTTCCGGTATCAATATCGCGTCTTCAGACATTGCTTTTACTTTCGAGGGATCCTTTAGATCCAAAAGGCATACTCCCAGCTGATATACAAAATGCGATTTACATTGACTGCGCACCCCATGGAAAATATTAAGCCATCCCTCTTTTGTTTTTATAGGAGCGGCACCCGGACCGATCTTTGTCCAGGCCCATCTGATACCTTCCCAGTTCCTGAACACGCACTTACTTTTCCCCCAGAAAATAAGGTCCGGGGAAAAAGATATCCAGATATCACCGGTGTCAGCCCCTGTGTTAGGCCGGTCAAGCCTCGCGTACATCCCGTTGATCTTTTCCGGAAAAAGAACTCCGTTGCGGTTATCCGTTTCGGAAATAAAGCCCAACCATTTGAATTTCTTGAAATCCTTTGTGCTTACCAGGCTAAGCCGGCAGGTGTGCCCGCTATGAGCGGCATGGACTATGTAATATAACTCGCCTATCTTTGTTATACGCGGATCATAGTACATCCCGCACGCGTATTCCATGAACTCAGGATCGTTATGGGGCATCTCCACGGGTTTCGGCCAGGGCTTAAAATTATAGCCGTCAGCGCTTTCAGCTATCCAGAAGCGATCCACCAAAGCGGAATTCTCTACCCGGCAAACCATGATGTACCCGCTCTTATATTTCACGATACCGGAATTAAATACGTTTTTGATGTCGGCGTCTGCCGGAAAATCCTTTCCCGTAAGAATAGGGTTCCCCTCATACCTTTTACATATCGGATATTTGTTTTTCTTCAGGGCCAGCCTCCTCGTTTTTTACATCTTGTTTTGTTTTCTATATTCCCGGCATCGCGATCAAAGCAAAGTTGACCACGACACTCCGTCTCAGCCGATATCCAGCCACTCCGTATCGGCTCTGTTCCATTCGAGTATGGGATGTTTTCTGTCATCAAAGAATTTCCGCACCTTTGCTTCGTCGTATTTCAGTATGTCCTGAAGAATAGGCACCAAAATAGAAAGAACATTTTCCGATATTACGCTTCTTCTGCATATATGCCCCATGTAAGGCGCCGGGGAAACCGTTATCGTGTAGCCCTGATAAGACTTAACATGCAGCATAACGTGGATATCGCTCGACCCGTCTCCCACATATATCGTGGCATATCTCGTCACATTCTCTTTGTGCTTCAGCATATCCAGGGTAGCCACTTTACCGTGCCCCGCGTTAGTCCTTTCAACATCCTGGATCATACCGTTCTTGTAGGAAAAGGTCGTTCCGTAAATGTTATCTACCGGGAAAATTCCCTCCATCGCTTTTTCAATGCACTCTTTAGGAGCCGCGGACAGTATGTACGTGCTGAAACGGTATTTATCTATTCCCCTGGCCAGAATGCTCATCAGATCGTGAACGCCTTTCTTAAGCTCGATCTCTTTGCCCACAGTACGAAGAAGATCTAAGCTGACCTTCCCCGCGTAGTCGGGATCCCGTATCATTAAATGCGCGAGTTCTCCTCCGAGCTGCACAATATTCCGCCGTTTTATTTCCTCTATCTTCTGGTCGAATTGCTCGGCTGATATCCCGAGCTTTGAGCTCAAAACATATCCAACGTCGCCTTTGGAAAGCGTTTTATCAAAATCGGAAACAAAAAGTATCTTTTTCTCCATCACAAACCTCACCCTTTATATGATCTGCCGGGAAAAAGATGTACAAACTTTCCCGGAACTGTACCTGATTATGGCCGCCAAGACAACATTCTTGCCCTTGAGGACTTTTCAGTTTACCATCCTTGCCATGAAATGACAATATAATTTTGCCCTCACTCTTTAAACCCCTCCGGACTCGGCTTTAATGCCCCAAAGGCAAAGTGAAACCGCTTGAGCCTCCGGCCCCCTCCAAAGGTTAAAAAACTATGTACTGAGGGTGCCGGAGAGTGTAGAATGATACCGCCCGGATACTTTGGATTGAAAAAGACGACTAATGATTCCCGGCCGTAAGGCCGAACCAAAAACTTGGAGGGTTTTACCGATGAGCGTAAACCTGAAAGACGTGTTATCAAGGAATTTCGGTATAAAAACCCTTACGGAGCTCTCCTTAAAGAAGTGCATATCGTATCAGAATACCCGAATGAGAGATGCCGAAAAAAGACGTATAAACCGCGAGATCGCTCACGCCGTGATAAAAACCGCAGGAACATCCGGGGCCTATAAGGATAGAAAATGCGCCGAAAGCCCCGGGAGCCCGGGACTCGCCGGCGTGCTGGCGGTGAATCATGCCGGCCCGCTCGATATCACAATAGAGTGGAAAACCGGCGATGACGGCACGCTCACAGCCGCGGCCTGCCACGTGGATTCGGGCGGCGATCAGATAAACGTATCGAAAGTATTCAGTAATTTTAGCGAAAATATAGCTCTGGTGGCGCTGGCCGGAAAAGCCGGAGGAGAACTTGCGAACGAATGGGAAAATAATTTTTTAAGCGGCCGGATAATATCCGAACTCATCCGGTCGGAACGTGAAGATCAGCAGGTAGCGGTTTGTAACATCGTCGATGGCACCGCTCTTGACGGAACTTACGGCTGGGCTGAGGAACTTTCAAAAGAGACGGTAGAAAAGATCGGCCGCAAAACCCTGGAAATGCTCGAGATGATGTTCAAAGGCGGAAAAAGAAACGTCTGGATGGTCTTTTCGGCGGGAGGGCCACTGAAATATAACCGGGATCTTGCCTATTATTCTTCCCTGGCGGAACAGGTAAAAAGAAAATACGGCGATAGAGTAAAAATGATGATAGACTTCAAGTTCATGTCGGGCCCGGAAGAAGCCATGTCGGTGCTGAACATCCCGAGAGAAAAACCTCAGGACATAATCAAGCCTAACATGGAAGAGTTCATGCAAATACTTGAGGCGAGCGGCATTTCGGGAACTCTCCCCGGGCATGAGGACATGACCGCCGAAAAAGCCGTTAGAAAATACGCCATGGAACTGAGAAAAAAATACAACCTTCTGGGAGTGCTCGTCTCTATGGACAAGAACGGCTTGATGCTAGTCTTGAAAGACCGGATCATCAGGGAAAAAGGCGTCAGTATAATTCCGGCTTGCCATACCGCCGCCGGGGATTCGCTCAAGGCGGGATTCTTA
>CAYMBK010000242.1:0-10869 GCA_964388645.1 uncultured Planctomycetia bacterium
TTCCACCTGTTTTTTTACTTCCTCGAGTTTTCTGGCAATGTTCTCCTTTGCCTGACGAATAGAAGCCTTATTGTTCTTCGTCTGAGAAACCGGCAACAACTGCCCGCTTCTGACCAGCTCCCGGACCTTTGAAGGGATCTTTCCCGCGAATCTGCCAAAAGACACAAAAACGGGAAAAAGCAGGAATTCAGTAGCGACCAGCACCGAAAGCGCTATCATGGCTATTATGAAAACAGTAGAACCTGCTCTTCCCAGATATCTCACAAGAAGATCGGAAATGACATACCCGACTATTCCTCCCTGTGAAAAAGCGGCTGTAGTCCTCACTCCGGATATCATACTTAGACTCGCGCTCACGGCGGCCGTTAAGACCAGGGTCCCAAACAGCTTAAAAAAAACTTTTCTCTGCTCGACCTGAAGAAATCTCGAGAAACTCCACACGAAAATGAGCAGAGGAAGTACATATGCCGCCCTTCCCGCGACAAACCGCAGTATTCCCCCGACATAAACCCCGATCTTTCCTGTGGCGTTCTGCACTACAGCGTTGTGATTGTTGGTGTAAAACGCATGGTCCTGGTCTGTGAAGCTAGCAATGCTCAATAACAGCAGAAGGCCGCAAGCGAAAAGCATGACGCCTATTATCTCGTTTTTCCGGTTATGTTTCATGATACGGCCTTTATCTGAAAAACATTAAGCCTGCTGACCCAGCTACAAAACAATACACGCTAAAAACCCAGACCTTTCGAAAAACAACCGCTCTTTTCACAAAAAAAAGCCCCAGAAGGCCTGATGTGAAAGCGGAAAACATTCCAACGGCAAAAAATATCACGTTCACGTCTTCTGCGCCGGCTCCCGTACGCAGCATCGACATCCCTTCATACAGCGTAGCCCCGGCGATTATTGGCACCGCCAAAAGAAAAGAGAACTTGAAAGCTTCTTTTCCGTCCATCCCGGCGGCCAATCCCGCAGATATCGTAAAACCGCTGCGCGAGAGCCCGGGGACTATGGCGGCCGCCTGAGCTATGCCCACCCATAACGCCTTGGCTGGACCTACAGCCGATGTTTCTCTTCCCTTTAATGAAAGAAACCTCTGCGCGGGAATAAGAACCAGGGCCGTCAAAATTAGCATCCCGCTGACAATACGCGGGGAGCTAAAAACCCCCGACATGTGTTTTTCCGCCAAGACTCCGGTCAATACCGCGGGGACGGTCCCTAAAGCGATGCATATTCTCCAAACCTTTCCGGATGGAACGAACAATCCCGCTATTTCATGCCTGAAAAAGATCAGAACGGAAAACATCGTGGCAAAATGAAGGCACAGACTGAAAAATATCCCTTGTTCCTCCATGCCGAAAAAAGCTCCCGCTATAACCAGATGCCCGGAACTTGAGATCGGTAAAAACTCCGTAAGCCCTTGGATGACCCCAAATACCATTGCCTCTAAAACTCCCACCCTTGTGCCTCCTGAAACAGTCACCGCGCGAAAGACGTGAGACCAAAACTATCCCCTTCAAACCTCGATCAGCAGCCGGTGTGCCCGAAACCTCCGGAATCCCGGGATGTTTTATCAAGTTCGTCGGTCTCGAAAAGATCGGCTTTTATGACTTCTTTGATGACCATCTGAGCCAGGCGCTGGGCGCGCTTTATGACGAAATCTTCTCGGCCGATATTGGTAACAATAAGACATACCAATCCCCTGTAGTCGCTGTCAATGGTCCCGGGTGTATTTACTAGAGTTATTCCGTGCTTAAGAGCAAGGCCGCTTCGCGGTCTCGTTTGAGCCTCGTATCCGGGAGGGATAGCCATATACACTCCGCAAGAAATAAGTTTTATTTCTCCCGGACTCAGAACGGTATCCTCGTCGACATCAGCATAGAGATCAAAACCGCTGGACCCCGGTGTGGCATAAACCGGTAAAGGCAGATCTTTCGCGCTATCTTTACGCCGTATTTTTATCTGTACTGACTTCAAATCGTCCAAACTTATGAACTGTTTCGGTTAAGTTTTATTTATCCTCGGCCACGGCCTGCTTTATGCTGAGCTTAACTCTTCCCTGATCGTCTACACCTATTACCTTAACTTTTACTTCCTGTCCTTCCTTCACGGCATCCTCTACGTTCTTTACATATTTCCCGGATAGCTCTGAAACATGGACCAATCCTTCTTTGCCCGGCAGAAATTCTACAAAAGCACCAAAGTTCATCAATTTTATCACCGTGGCATCGTATATTCTGCCTATTTCCGGCTCTTCTATTATGGCTGAGACCATCTCCACCGCTTTATCCAGGGACTCTTTATTGGAAGAAGCTATCTGGCAAGTGCCGTCGTCCTCTATGTTAATGTCGGCGCCGGTAGCGGCAATAATACCCCTTATGACTTTTCCGCCCTGTCCTATAACATCCCTTATCTTATCCACTTTGACCATTATAGTCACGATCCTGGGGGCATCAGGCGACAGGTCGCTCATCGGGACCGATATGGTTTCTGCCATATGCTCAAGGAGTTCAATCCGGGCTTTTTTAGCCTGCGCGAACGCTTCCATCATTATGGCATAATCAACACCTTTGATCTTGAGGTCCATCTGAAGCGCGGTAACCCCGTCTTTAGTACCGGCTACCTTGAAGTCCATATCACCCAGATGGTCCTCCGCGCCGGCTATGTCCGTAAGCACCGCGTATTTGTCGCCTTCCTTGACCAGCCCCATTGCTATTCCGCTGACGGCGGAAGTTACCGGAACCCCTCCCGCCATAAGGCTCATTGACCCGGCGCAGACCGTTGCCATAGAACTGGACCCGTTGGATTCCAGGATCTCCGATACAAGCCGTATCGTATAAGGGAACTTTTCCTGGTCGGGGAGCGTCGGCGCCAGAGCTTTTGCGGCAAGAGCTCCGTGTCCTATTTCTCTTCTTCCCGGGCCTCTCATCGGACGGGTTTCCCCCACGCTAAAAGACGGAAAGTTATAGTGCAGCATGAAGCCTCTCGTTGTCTCGCCCTCAAGCGCGTCTATTCTCTGCTCGTCTGATGCAGTTCCCAGCGTCAGGACCGAAAGGGCCTGCGTTTCACCTCGGGTAAAAAGCGCCGAACCATGGGTCCTCGGAAGAACATTGATCTCCGAGTTCAAACTTCGGATCTCATCAAAAGCCCTGCCATCTATCCTCTTTCTGTCTGAGAGTATAACTTCCCTGACTATATATTTTTCAACCTCTTCCAGAGCTTTGGTCACATCGGACTCAATACCTTTTTCTCCTTCGGGATCCTCGCTCCTGAGAACATCCGACAGAAGAAGATCAAGTTCCTCTATCCTCCTTTGTTTTTCGCCGATGAGAAGGACCTCCTTTATCTTCTTTCCATATCCTGATTTGATCCGGGCTACGAGATCCACATCGAGCCTGGATAATGTTATGTCGTCTCTTTTCGGTTTTCCCGCTTTTTCTCTTAATTCCCTCTGGAGAGCAAGCAACGGTTTGACATTTTCATGCCCGAACTTAATAGCTTCAAGCATTCTGTCTTCAGATATGCCGTCACCGCCTGCCTCTAGCATTACTACACTTTCGTCGTTAGCGACAAGGATAAGGTCCAGCACACTCTTTGTCATTTCTTCAGTTGTCGGATCCAAAACGAATTCTCCATCCACCATACCCACTCTGGCCCCGGCTATCGGGCCGTCGAAAGGTATTTCCGACAGCATGAGAGCACAGGACGCTCCCGTAAGAGCAAGCACGTCCGGGTCGTTCTGTCCGTCATACGAAAGCACGGTCGCCACCACCTGAACTTCGTTCAGCATCCCTTTAGGGAAAAGTGGCCTTATGGGCCTATCTATCATACGTGAGGTAAGCACGGCTTTCTCAGAGGGGCGACCTTCCCTTTTGAAGAACCCACCGGGTATCTTTCCCGCGGCAAAAGTTTTTTCCTGATACTCAACTGTCAGGGGGAAAAACCCCATATCTTCTCTGGCTTTCTTAGCACAGCAACATGTCACAAGAACCAACGTGCCGCCGTATTGCACGGTAACCGAACCGCCCGCTTGTTTAGCCAATTTACCGGTGGACACTATAATTTCCTCTCTGCCGTACTTAACCTTTAATTCCGTCATCTTCTATCCTTTTTTGTTTTCGTCAATTCAAACTCGCGATACGCGGAAAATCCTTTATTTCCGCAACCCAAGCTTCCCGATCACGTCGGTGTACTTTGCCTCATCGATGGACTTAAGATACTTCAGGAGTTTCCGCCGTTTATTAACGAGCATGATGAGCCCTCTTCTGGAATGATGGTCCTTTTTGTGTTTTTTAAAGTGTTCCGACAGGCCGTTGATCCTTTCCGTAATAACGGCTATCTGAACCTCAGACGACCCCGTATCTGTCGGATGCTTCTGAAAAGCAGCCGCCACTTCCTTTTTCACTTTTGCTGTAAGCACAATATATCACCTCCTCCTAACCTCATATAACGCATCGTTGGTCTATATTATTATGGATGATAACACATCCCGGCGCAGATGTAAACGATATTGTCAAGCCCCCCCTTAACTCTGTACATCCCGGCTACTGAGGGGATCCTTCAACCCAGCTGCCCCCGAGATAGCGGATTTTTCTTCACATCAAACCTCTGGCTGTATCTATGTCTTTCTTGATCCTCTCGCTGAGCTCTTCGCGATCTTTAAATTTTTTCTCTGATCGAAGTTTCTTTACAAAAAAAACCTCGATATGCCTGCCGTAAAGGTCGCCGTCAAAATCCAAGATATGAACCTCTATAACTGGTTCCTGTCGTTCCGGGGGCCTTCCGTAAAATGTGGGCTTATATCCGATATTGAGAACTCCGGAAAGGGTCTTCTCCCCGATATCGACCTTTACCGCGTAAACTCCCACAGGAGGGACAACCTCATGATGAGGATCAATATTGGCAGTCGGAGTGCCTATGCTTCTGCCTACACCATCGCCCGCGACCACTGTCCCTAAAACGGAAACCGGCCGGCCTAAAAGTTTCTCAGCCTCTTCCAAAGACCCTTTTGCGACAAGCTCCCGAACCCTGGTGCTGCTGACGATATTACCCGATATTCTCACAGGTTCAACAACCCTAACTTCAACTCCCCTCTCTCTCCCGATACGGATAAACTCATCTGTATCCCCGGAAGCTCCTTTTCCGAAGTAAAAATTACCGCCGACAAATACCCGGCGTGAGCCTATGCCCCCGAGTATCACCTTGTCAACAAAAGTTTCAGGAGGCATCTCCGCTATTTGTTGTGAAAAGCGGACAACGATCGCGGCATCAAGCCCCATTTCCTCGAAGATCCTCAGTCGATGTTCTATAGACATTATCCTCGGCAGCTCTTTGTCTGGGCTGAGGACCGTTTCAGGATGGGGGTCGAACGTGAGGATGGCCTTATCGAATCCCGGAGATGAAGCCATCATACTGCCTATTACTTTCCTGTGCCCCAAGTGGATACCGTCAAATATGCCTATCGCCAGTACGGGGGACTTAAGGACTTTCCGGACATTTTTATACCCGTACAATGTTCTCATTTAACCGTTCCATGCTCATCTTGTTCAGTTCGGAAACCGTGACCGCGCCGCTTATATCAAATTTTCCGCTGGAGATCCGCCTCAAATCCAGCAGATGCGCTCCGCAACCGAGTTTTTCGCCGATATCATCGGCCAACTGCCTTATGTAGGTGCCTTTGGTACACAGAACATCAAAGCCCACTTCAGGCATCCTTAAGAACGTTATGCCCAACTCACGCACAGTCACTTTAACTGCGGGCCTTGGTACTGTTCCGCCTTTTCTTGCCGTCTCGTAAAGCCTTTTGCCTGCTATCTTCTTGGCCGAGAACATCGGCGGCACCTGTTCGATCTCACCTACAAACTCCGCCATAACCGACTTCAATTCGTCAAACGATACCGAAACTTCCTTTGTTGATATCACCCTCCCGTCAACATCTCCACTGTCTGTCTTTTCACCGAGCTTCATTACCGCACTGTACCTCTTGTCCTCACCGGTAAGTTTTGCCGAAAGCTTTGTTGCCTTCCCGATGAGAATTACCAGAACTCCCGTCGCGTTAGGGTCAAGAGTTCCGGCATGCCCGACTTTTTTAAGAGCGAATTTTCGTCTTATGAGAGCCACCACATCGTGGCTGGTCATACCCTTTTCCTTGTCCACCACTACGATCCCTGATATGCCGTCTTTTTCCGTTAAGGGAGCATCTTTCATCATCCGCATTTCTCCACTATGTCCCCGGCAGCTTTCACTATATCCGCCTTGGCGTTCTCTATCGAGCCGTCAATAACGCATCCCGATGCCTTGGGGTGGCCTCCCCCTCCGAATCTCGCGGCAAGAGAATTTACGTCGCATTGCCCTGAAGAACGGAAACTGACATTGACCCTACCGTCAAAACTTGAATCCTCTTTCAGAAAAATGGAGATCGCGACCCCCTTAATGGCCCTGGGGAAATTTATGAACTCATCCGTCGAGGGGACATCCACATTCTCCTCTATGCACATTTGGCGCGTCATGCTAATGCAGGCAATGGCCCCGTCGCAAAAAAGCTCCAGCGTAGAAAGGACTTTGCCGAGTATTCGCAGTTCTCCCGGCAGCTTGCTTTCATATATCTGCTTATGCACCTCATTCGTCCTCACGCCTTTTGAGATAAGATCCCCGGCGGCTTCATGCGTCGCCCTGGAAGTGTTCTCATAATTGAACATGCCGGTATCGGTTAATATAGCGGCGTAAAGCGCTTCGGCCGTCGCGGGATCTATTTCATATCCCATCTCGGATACGATATTATAAACCATCTCTCCCGCCGAGCTCATGCCTGATTCCACCCAATTCAAGTCTCCAAAATACTCGTTGCTGACATGATGGTCAATATTTATGGTGAACTCTTCACCGGTCAAAGCCCGTATGGCCTTGCCCGAGCGCTCTTTCACGGGACAATCCAGTATGACCAAAGTCCTGGGTATAAAATCCCCCGGGATCTCCCGCATCACCGAACCGGACCCGCGCAAAAATCTGAGGTTATCCGGAACCGGATCCTGCTGGACCATAACCACATTCTTCCCCATTCCTTCAAGCATGGAGAACAATGCGATCTGGCTTCCCACCGAATCGCCTTCCGGATTAACATGCGAGGTGATCATAAAATCATCTTTCTGTCTTAAAGCCTCTATAACTTTAAGCATACTTTCTCTGTCCATAACCCGTCCTTCCATTCTTGTTCTCTGAAACTCGGCATGCTCTTTTTCCACCACTTCAAAAAGGGCGTCTATCCGGTCTCTTTTTTTTTCTTCTTTTTCCTCAAAAAACCTCAGATTTGGAACGAATTTCATTTCGATCTTTGACGCAAGCTCTCCCCTTATAAAGCCAGAAGCCCGCGTAAGAGCCTCTATGACCCCCGGCAAGGCCCCCTGATCCTCGGGAAAGACGCAATAAACACGAGCGTATTTAAGGTCTTTCGTGACCTCAACCCTGGTCACGGTAACTCCGGCTATCCTCGGATCATTCAGCTCGCTCTGGATTATAATAGCTATTTCCCGGCGCAGCGACTCGGAAACCCTGTCAACTCTACCCATCTAAATCAACCTCTCTCGCAGCGACCACATCACGAACAAATCCCATTTCCTCTCCCAAAAGATCCTCCAAACGGCACAAACACTCTTTAGGTTTATTCTCACCGAGGACAAGCCTCCACTCTTCTTTGATCCTGTTTTTTTCCATACGCCTTATCATCCCGGCGTTGACTGAACTCCTTATGAGTGCCTCTGTACGTCCCTCAACGGTGAAAGAGAACCTTTGTTCAAACCTCACGGCTCTGAAGATCCTGGAGGGGTCATCCAAAAAACTCTTCTCATGGAGAACCCTTATCATCCTCTTGTCAATATCTTCTTCTCCTCCGAAATTATCCGTAAGATCGCCGATGTTCTCTTCGTTCATGCTTACGGCCATGGCATTTATCGTAAAATCTCTCCTGGCAATGTCGGCGTCTATGGTGCTCGCTCTGACCTCGGGTAATGCTCCCGGATAAGCGTATGTCTCCTCTCTTGCGGTGGCAAGATCCATAGTTATTACTGACGGCCCGGGGTTCTCGTTCCCATCCATAGAACATGGAAACGCTAGGGTGCAGGTCCCGAATCTTCTATAACATTTCAGCTCGGCACCCAAACACCCTGCCAGAGCCTTCCCGATCGATATGGCGTCGCCTTCCACCGCCATATCGATATCTTTACCCGAACATCCCATGAGCATGTCCCTGACCGTCCCGCCTACAATGAAGATCCTCATCCCCGCGCTCTCCGCCAGTAACGCCGCCTTACAAGCCGCCTCCACAGCTCCGGGAACAAGGTTCGCCCGAATGGCGCCTGATAGATCCCTCCTCTTTGGGGACATAGCCTACCCTCCCCTCGGATGAAAAGCCTCGTGCACCTTTTTCAACTTTTCGCTGTTCACATGCGTATATATCTGCGTTGTCGAGATATCGGAATGGCCCAGCATCTCCTGCACAACCCGGAGATCCGCGCCCCCCTCCAGAAGATGCGTGGCAAAAGAGTGCCTTAAAGTATGAGGGGTTATATGTTTTTTTATTCCCGATATCAGCGCGTATTTCTGTATTATTTTCCACAAACTCTGGCGGGATATCTTTTTACCCGACCTTGACAAAAAAAGATGTTCATCTTCCGAAGAATCCGCCCTGGCTGCACATCCCGCCTCGAGATATTTGCTTATCGCCGCGGAAGCCGCCCGTCCAAACGGTACGATCCTTTCTTTGCCGCCTTTTCCGTGACACTTTACATATCCGGACGCCACATTTACATCGGCCCTCTTAAGGCCGGAAACTTCGGACACCCTTAACCCTGAGGCGTACATGATCTCAAGTATGGCCTTATCCCTTAAAGCCGAAGTTTTTCTCCCGGAAGAGACTTCCAGGAGTTTTTCCACTTCTTGCCTGGTAAGAACGTCCGGAAGCGACTTCCATGTTTTAGGCGAGTCCACAAAGGCCGCCGTATTCTCCCTGACCACCTGTTCCGCCACTAGAAATTTCCAGAACGTTTTTATGGCAGCAAGATTTCGGGCTATAGACGAAGAATTCAGCTTAAGATCCTTCAGATGCATCATGAAAGACAATATGTCTTCCCGTGTTGCCGTAACAAAGCTCTTTTTCCGATTGACCAGAAAATCTTCGAATTTACTCAGGTCCGAGGAGTATGACTTTACGGTATTTACGCTTACCCCTCTTTCAACCTCCAGAAAATATATAAAGCTTTTTACCTGTTCATGCATATTTTTAACGGCACCATATCCTGAACGGAAACTCTTTTTTCATGAAACTCCTCGCGTCCCCTATCGTGGTCTCCGGGCCGTGCCCCGGAAAAACCTTGATATGATCCGGCAGGCACATAAGTTTTTCGTCTATACTCTCCAGTATCTCCTCCAGATCCCCTCCTGGAAGATCGGTCCTGCCTATGCCCTCGAAAAAAAGAGTATCCCCCGAAAAAACACTATCTTCGCATTTTAAGGATATGCCACCGGGAGTGTGCCCCGGCGTATGCATCACCGACAGCTCAAATCCACCTACATTCACCGCGTCTCCGTCTTCAACCACTCTTCCGGCCTTCCGGGACGTTACCGGAGAGCCCGAAAAACATGAAAGATTCTTAACCGGATCGGACAGAAGCTCTTCGTCCATTCGATGTATTATGACCGGCGCGGTAAAATCGTCATTGCCTGCCATATGATCGGCGTGCCCATGGGTGTTTATAACGAAATTCACTTTAACACCGATCTCGTTTATTTCACGAAGCATTCGCTCATCGTGCCATCCGGGATCCACCACCGCCCCCGCCATACTGGTCGGATCGTATACCAAATAGCAATTCGTCTGCAGCGGCCCTACCGCAAAGATCCTGATCTGGGGACCATCAGTCTTTTCTGAATTCATCCCGTATTTCTCCCGTTACCTTCCTATACGAAAATCTTCCCTGGATCCCTTTTCCCAGAAGATCCATCGTCCTTTGTATCCTCACCCTGTTCCCCATGGTCAGTGTCTGGGTTTTTAGATCATTCTCTATTTTCTGTACCTTGTCTATATGTCCCTGCAATTCATCTCCTCTCGCGTCAACGAGCATCCTTCTCATATCGTACAGGTTAGATATCTCCTGTTCCAACGCCACCGTTATTTTCTTCTGATTGCTCATGCGCGGATCCCGTATGAGATCCATGAACTCTCTATGCCAATTTTTCCAGAATATATATCTCTTGGTATAGAGATCCATGCTCGGACGAATGTCATATTCCTGTACCGGTATATAAGTCCTGAGCCCCGGCTCTTTTTCGGATTTACGCACGAATTTAGACTTAAGGTCGGAACATCCTGACGACAAGAACGTCAGAGACGCTGCGGCGAGAAAAACACAAACAATTTTTTTCATATATCCTCTCTGTTGGTCACCCAACTATCTTGAAATCAGAAAACTCTCCTGTAGGCTGTTCATCGGTAGTCCCGCACGAGCTTATGTACCGTCCCATGGCCTCTCCCATCATATCTGACAACTGTCTCAGCTTGTCATCGGGCCCTTCGCAAACCGCCTCTACGGATCCGTCCCGGAGATTCCTCACATAGCCCTTAATACCCAATTTACCGGCCATATTAGAAAAAGTGAACCTGAACCCCACGCCCTGCACCTTTCCTCGGTACAAGAATTTTTTTCGTTTTGCTTTCACGGAAACAGACTTACCAGCCATCGAAACATCTAAATCGGTAGTTGGTCGGGGCGCTGGGATTTGAACCCAGGACCTCCACGTCCCGAACGTGGCGCGCTAGCCAAACTGCGCTACGCCCCGACACCAGGTTAACATAATGTCGCTGTATAATATCACCCTCAATAA